>JAIWEW010000122.1:0-4210 GCA_048632005.1 bacterium | reverse complement strand
TGAGATCGCAGAAAAAGAGGTGCAGGATACTTCCTGCCGGGGGTCCGGGGGTGTCCCCCAGCTTTAAAAATCCCCCAAGATTGGGGGATTAGGGGGTTGATTGAGACTATTTCAGCAGTCTCTTTATAAGCGAGTAGAATGCTACAAAAGGTTTCTCTTGGCATTAAGGATATCGATAAGTACCGCTTGCTGCTCGGTGGTGACTTAATTGACGAAGTCGAGGCTCTCGCCCACGACCTGAAAGGTCTCAGGCTTTGTCACATTAACTCCACGCCGTTCGGTGGCGGAGTTGCTGAGCTTCTTTTCTCCTATATCCCGCTAGTCCGTAGCCTGGGAATACATGCTGATTGGCAGGTCATACGTGGCGACCAGCGGTTCTTCACCATTACTAAATCCCTGCATAATGCCCTGCAGGGGGCCGAATATCACCTGTTGGAGCAGCAGACCAAGAATATTTACCTCGGTAATAACCAGAAAAATGCACAGGAGTTGGACCTCAACTACGATGTTTTCATAATCAACGATCCTCAGCCCGCTGCACTGCGTCATTTCTGTCAGGGGGGGGATGCAAAGTGGATATGGCGTTGCCATATCGACAGTTCGGACCCTGATGAAGAGACATGGCAATTCCTGCGTCCCTACATCGAAGAACATGACGCCGCTATCTTCACCATGGACAAGTTTGTACCCCCAGACCTCAAGTGTTCCCGCATTGCCGCTATTCCACCCGCTATTGATGCGCTCAGTACGAAGAATATGCACCTTCCCAAAGCAGAGGTTTGCCGTACCATGATCGATAACTACGGTCTTGACCGCAACCGACCGCTCGTCATCCAGGTTTCGCGCTTTGACCGCTGGAAAGATCCCTTTGGTGTAATCGAAGTCTATAAACTGGCTAGGGAAAAAGTATCCGGGATTCAAATGGCGCTCGTCGGCTCGTTGGCCGGTGATGACCCGGAGGGCTGGGACCTCTATGCTGCTATCCACAAGGAGGCCGATAAATACGAAGATGTCCACATATTTAGCAACCTTCAAGGCGTTGGTAATATGGAGGTGAACGCCTTCCAGAGGGCTAGCGATGTTGTTATTCAGAAGTCTATCAGGGAGGGCTTTGGCCTGGTGGTAGCGGAGGCCCTGTGGAAAGAAACCCCGGTGGTGGCAGGCAATGTTGGCGGCATCCCCATGCAGATGGTTGGCTCCCTCAGTAATTTTCTGGTGGATACCATAGAGGAGTGTGCCGAGAAGGTAGTCTACCTGCTGGAGCATAAAGAAGTGGCTGAAGAACTGGGAAAGGAGGGGATGGCACATATCAAGAATAACTTCCTCACCCCCAGGCTGATAAGGGATGAGCTATCACTGATAAAGGAACTTGTAGGGGCATAGCCCTGTTGACACGTCTCACTGAAACACGTTATCTTAAATAGACCACTGAAAAAATAGCGAATGCCCACAAAGAGGAAAGGAGTGTTTGATGGTCGGGATCACATCTTATGGTGCCTATATACCCCGGTACCGCATTAACCGAATGACCATATATGGGTCTATCGGTTTTGTGAACCAAGCGACAATAATGCCAGGTGAAAAGGCGGTAGGTAATTATGATGAGGACAGCCTCACCATGGCCGTAAATGCGGGAGTTGATTGTCTGACAGGCCTAGACCGGAACAAGATAGATAGTCTGTATTTTGCTACTACTACGGCTCCTTATAGGGAGCGGAGCAATGCGGGAATAATTGCAACTGCCTTAGATCTGAAATCACAGATTCGAATTGCGGATTTCGCCGATTCTCTTAAATCTGGAACCGTTGCCCTTGTCGCTGGCTGCGATTCTATCGCTGCAGGTTCACAATCCAGCGTACTTGTATGTGCCTCCGATTGCCGCCTTGGTCCTGCTGGTAGCTTCCAGGAGGAAATGTACGGCGACGGTGCCGCTTCTCTCCTTCTGGGCGACAAAAACGTAATTGCGAGCCTGGAGGGAAGCTACTCGCTCTCTTATGACTTTGTGGATCACTGGAGGCATGAGGGGGAGAGATTTAACCGAATCTGGGAAGACCGATGGGTTCGTGACGTGGGATACGGCAAATTCATCCCGGAAGCTATTGGCGGGCTAATGAACAAGTATAAAATCAATCCTAAAGACATTGCCAAGGTCTGTTATCCCTGCATGTACACCCGTTCTCACGCTAATATCGGTAAGCAGTTGGGCTTTGAGCCTGATCAGCTCCAAGATCACATGTTCACTACGGTAGGCCTGACCGGCACAGCGAACCCTTTAATGCTACTTGTAGCAGCGCTTGAGGATGCAAAGCCCGGGGACAAAATAATCGTTGCCAGCTATGGAAATGGAAGCGATGCGATGCTCTTCGAGGTAACACCGGCTATCAAAAAGATCAAGAGAAGAAAAGGTGTAAAGAACAGCCTGGCCAACAAAAAGGACCTGCCCAGCTACGAAAAATACGTGACCTTCAAACAGGTTCTTGCTATAGATGTTGCCGGACGAGGCGAAGAGGCGGTTCCGTCATCGTCATCAATATTATGGCGGGACAGGAAAAAGGCTATAGCCCTCGTAGGAACACGGTGCAAGCGTTGCGGCACTCCCCAACTACCCCCTCAGCGTATATGTGTAAAACCTGATTGCGGTGCCGTTGATGAGATGGAGGAGTACCGCTTCTCCGATAAAAAAGGACATATATTCACCTATACCGGAGATAATCTGGCCTATACACCAGACCCGCCCGAACTGTACGGAGTGATCGATTTCGAAGGTGGTGGGCGTTCTCAATTTAACCTGACAGACTGTGATCTAGATGAAATCGAAGTAGCAACGCCAACTGAATGTACTTTCCGTCGGAAATACTATGATCGAGGCGTTACCGGCTATACGTGGAAAGTAGTACCTGTAAGGGTTTAAGGTTTTAGAAGGAGGAACTGGAACATGGCCGAAGGTATCAAAGATAAAGTTGCTATCATCGGAATGGGTTGTACCCGTTTCGGTGAAAGATGGGATATGAGCGGCGATGACCTTATGGTGGACGCCTATAAGGAGTGCATTGAGGATGCCGGGGTTGAAAAGAAAGATATAGACGCCGCCTGGTGGGCTGCTCTCTATTCTATGCAGGGATTTACCGGTATACAGCTATCTCAAACGTTAAAACTGCCATATCTACCGGTAACTCATGTGGAGAACGCCTGCGCCAGTGGCACGGAGGCGATACGCGGGGCAGCCTATGCCCTTTGCTCTGGTGCTTGCGATATGGCGCTCGCCATCGGCGTCGAGAAGCTAAAGGACGTTGGCTACGGTGGCCTTCCTGATCTGAAAACTCCAGCAGAATTCCTCACCGCGCCCAACATGTCCGGCCCCGGCGTGTATGCCATGATGGCTACCAGATATTTTTCCCGTTACGGCTTATCGCCAGATGACGGGAAACGAATGATCGCCCGAGTCTCGTGGAAAAGCCACCAGAACGGCAAGAATAATCCCAAGGCCCACCTGCGTAAAGACGTATCGCTCGATGCTATAGTAAACGCTCCTATAATCGCATGGCCACTTGGCCTCTTCGATTGTTGCGGAGTCAGCGATGGCTCAGCAGCAGCTATACTAGTGCGCGCCGAGGATGCAAAAAAATACCGCCCTGACCCTGTCTACATTAAGTCGGTTCAGATTGCTGCCGCCTCCGGCGCGGATATGTGGTACCAGGATTATGATTACACCCATGCGGAGACAGGTTACCAGTGCGGCATTAGGGCTTATAAAGAGGCTGGAATTAAAAATCCTCGCGAGGAAATTAGCATGGCCGAGGTTCACGACTGTTTCTCCATTACCGAGGCGGTAACCATGGAAGACCTCCAGTTCAGCCCCCGAGGTAAGGTGCGGGAGGATATAGAGTCCGGTTTCTTTGATCTCGATGGTGGTCTTCCGATTCAGCCAGATGGTGGACTCAAGTGCTTCGGACATCCCATTGCCGCCTCGGGAATACGAATGATATATGAAATGTACAAGCAGCTTCAGGGGAAGTCCGGTGACCGTCAAATAAAGAACCCTAAGCTAGGGCTCACCCACAATATGGGCGGCTACCCCCCATGGAGTGTAGTCGGCGTCGCTATCGTAGGCCTCTAGTAAAAGAGGTGCAGGATACTTCCTGCCGGGGGTCTGGGGGTGTCCCCCAGATTCATATAAAAACTCCCCCAAGATTGGGGGACTTAGGGGGTT
>JAIWEW010000121.1:0-4211 GCA_048632005.1 bacterium | reverse complement strand
AACGGTAACTGTCGAAGTGCCTTTAAAAGCATTCAACGGCGGTGGGAACACCAGCTATGGTAAAAATAATACACCTCCCATTTAGAGCAGGTTGACCAACACCAGGAAGTAACACTGGCGGAAAAATCCAGGAACAGCGTTGTAGAAATCTGAAGCGAATACAGGGAGCAGTAAGGATAAATATAGATCGGGTTTGGAAAGAGAAGATTGTAATTCCAGTGCTCTCAAGATCCCTCAAGAGACCGGACCCAATGATTATAGCCTGCTTTAGTGTCAAGGAGTACATGAGACACAGCCTTAGATATTTCGCCTCTTAAGAAACATTATGTCTAGTTATTATCCAATCTTCCTGAATTTAAAGGGCAGGAGATGCGTAGTGGTTGGCGGAGGTTCGGTGGCAGAACGTAAGACCGGAATGCTACTTGAACATCAGGCGTCGGTGACGGTGATAAGCCCAACGCTAAGCATAGGTTTGCAGCATCTTGCGGAGCAGGGTGCTATTCAAACGATTATTCGCAATTACCAGACGGGTGATCTAGAGGAAGCTTTCCTGGTTATTGCTGCGACCGATGACCCGTGTATCAATACCGCCATAGCAGATCAAAGGAGAAAACAGAGGGCGCTGGTAAATGTAGTTGATGACCCCGAGATCTCCGATTTCATCGTCCCCGCATTGGTACGTCGTGGAGATATCACTATTGCTGTCTCCACTGCAGGCAAGAGCCCGGCACTGGCACGAAAAATCCGAGCTGAGCTGGAGAAAAGCTTTGGCGCGGAGTATGCTTCTTTGGTCAGGTTGGTCAATGAGGTCCGCTCCGAATTAAAAAGAAGGGGTGTCACTGTTCATGGCGATGACTGGCAAGAAGTCTTAGATCTAGATTCACTAGTAGAAATGATACAGGCTGGCCGAACTGACGAAGTAAAAGCGATCCTCCTTTACGATTTGAAAAAGCTGGGAAAGGGGGGGGCAGAAAGTGAAGCTAGCTGTGATATGCATATTTGCGTAGTAGGCGTAAGTCACAGCACGACAACAGTTGCTATTCGAGAGAAACTGGCTATCAGCACCAGACAGCTCAGTGACGCACTGGTTTCGCTTGGTATCTACGTGGACCATGGCATTATTCTTTCTACATGCAATAGGACTGAGATTTATACGGTGAGCGGTGATGGCCATAGCACCGAGCAAGCAAGTGCCGACTTCCTGAGGGCTTATTCAGATTTATCAGATAAAGATCTACGACGCCATATTTATATACATAAGGATAAAGGGGCCATAGAGCATCTTTTTCGCGTGGCATCCGGGCTTAACTCAATGATAATAGGTGAGTATGAGATCCTAGGGCAGGTAGCTCGAGCATTGGATGTTGCTGAAAGAGTTAAAATGGCGAATTTCCCCTTGCGTAATCTCTTCCGGAATGCCATCCGCACAGGTAGGCAGGTTCGGGAAGAGACATTGATTAGCAGAAATGCGCTTTCGGTTAGTTCTGTAGCGGTAGATCTAGCTATAGGGGCTCTCGGTAGCCTCAGCAACTGTAGGGTTTTGGTTATCGGCGCTGGCGAAGCTGGTATGCTGGTGGCCAGGGCAGCTAAAGAAAGGGGTGCTCAGGAGATAGCTGTCACCAGCCGATCTGAGGAAAGAGCCGCAACAGTAGCAGCGGCGCTAGGGGGAGGGCTGGCTTCTATGAGCAACTTAGAAGCTGAGTTAAGTATTTCAGATATAGTTATTAGCTGCACCGGAGCACCACATTTAATATTAGATCTGAACCTGCTAAAAGAGTCTATGAAAACTCGCCCAGATCTACCTCTTGTGGTCATTGATATTGCAGTGCCCCGGGATGTAGATCCAGCGGTAGAGCAAATAAACAATGTATTCCTGTACAATATCGACCACCTTACTGAGGTTTCAGAGTCAAATCGTGAGCTGAGAGAGAAGGAAATCCATAGTGCTGCGGCAATTATTGATACGCAAGCAGATAAGTTCTTCCAGTGGTGGCGAGCTCTGGAGGTAAGACCCACAGTGAGTGCCCTGGTAAAGAAAGCCGAGGGTATACGACGACGCCAATTATACACGACTGTTAAGAAACTTGACGGATTATCTAAGGAAGAGCTAGCCAGCCTGGATGCCATGACCAAAGCAATTGTAAAAAAAATACTCCATGAACCAATACAGTACCTTAAAGAAAACCCACACCATGAAGAAGGCAATACTGAATTGGTTCGTGATATTTTTGGTCTTGACGGGGACAAGAGAGAGTGAGGAAGGACATAGTTATTGGTTCGCGGAGTAGCAGGCTAGCAGTATTACAGGCAAAGGAGCTCATAGGGCAACTGAGAAATGCAATGCCCGAGCTTGAACTTAGCCTTGTTAAGATAAAAACGCAGGGCGATAAAGACCGCAAATCTCCCCTCATCCAAATAGGTGGGCGTGGAGTTTTCGTAAAGGAACTGGAGGATGCCTTGCTTGGGGGCGAGATAGATATAGCGGTGCATAGTCTTAA
The DNA here is from genome assembly GCA_048632005.1 of bacterium. Lineage (GTDB taxonomy): Bacteria > Chloroflexota > Dehalococcoidia > E44-bin15 > E44-bin15 > JAAXQM01. The sequence goes on along the minus strand of JAIWEW010000121.1, from coordinate 1,713 downwards.
GGATATGCCCAGCCAACTTGCGCCCGGGCTTCAATTAGCAGCAGTACCAGTACGAAGTGACCCACGGGACGCTCTGGTCTCTGGCTCAGGTAGGACCCTGGCCCAATTACCTCCCGGAGCCCGCATTGGTACCGGCAGCCAGCGGCGTGCTCTGGAACTACAGGCTTTCCGTCCCGATCTTAAGACATGCCCATTGAGAGGTAATGTTGATACTCGGGTGAACAAGGTGCGCTCTGGAGAGTTAGATGGAATTATCGTCGCCGCTGCTGCTCTTGAACGTATAGGCTGGCGGGATAAAGCAACCGAGTATCTACCAATCGAAATTTTTCTGCCAGCGGCATGTCAGGGAGCACTAGGTGTGGAAGTGAGGGCAGGAGATGGAGCAGCCGCAACAGTAGCTTTAATTAACGATGAAGCCAGTTGGCAGACGACCGCTGCTGAGCGAGCATTCCTGCGCACCCTGGGTGGTGGCTGTCGGTCTGCCATAGCTGCCATTGCCCGCGTGGAAGACGACGATACCCTACATATAGAGGGTATGGTGGCAGGGACGCTATCGAGAAAGATAATCAGGGCAAAACTATCGGGCTTACCACAGATGCCAGAGCAACTTGGCGAGAGGCTCGCTCAGAAGATGTTGGATATGGGCGCTGGAAAGCTTATTGAGGAGGCGCTGTTATCTACGAATCAGTGAGTGGCAAAGTCTATCTGGTGGGTGCCGGGCCCGGTGATCCTGAACTCGTCACACTCAAGGCTGCTAAATGCCTGGCTGAGGCTGATGTTGTAATATACGACAGGTTAGTAGACGACCGCCTGCTTATAGAGGTACCATCAAAGGCAGAATTGATATATGTTGGTAAGAAAGCTGGACACCATACCCTTGAACAGCCCGAAATAAACCAGCTTCTGGTAGACAAGGCTAAAGAAGGTAATATTGTGGTGAGGCTTAAAGGGGGAGACCCCTTTCTTCTCGGCCGTGGTGGTGAAGAAGCTGAGGCGCTGTTTGATGCCGGCATACCATTCGAGATAGTCCCCGGTGTCACTTCTTCAACCGCAGTGCCTGCTTACGCTGGCATCCCTGTAACCCACCGCAGTCTAGCTTCGTCAGTAGGGATAGTCACAGGACATGAGGATCCGACCAAGGGTGACTCCAGCATTGTCTGGGAGAAGTTGGCCACCGGCGTTGATACCCTGGTTTTCCTTATGGGTATGGGTAATTTGGCGCAGATAGCCGGTGAGTTGATAAAGAATGGCCGTCCACCATCGACCCCGGTCGCCATCATTCGAGAAGGTACCAGCCCTCGCCAGCAGACGCTGGTAGGCACTCTGGCCGATATCGCTACCAAAGCCACCGAGAGCGGTATTGAGTCCCCAGCACTAATCGTGGTCGGGGAAGTAGTAAGGCTTAGGGAGCGATTGCGCTGGTACGATAACCAGCCGCTCTTTGGCAAGCGGGTGCTGGTGACCAGGTCCAGGAAGCAAGCCAGCGTCCTCAGCCAGCTCCTTGCCCGTCACGGTGTTCTGCCGGTAGAATTGCCCACTATTGAGATACAGGTTATACCTGATAATAGGGAGCTTGATGAAGCTATTGCTCACTTGCCGGACTACTCATGGCTTATATTCACCAGCGTTAATGGCGTCGAAATCTTCTTTGGTCATCTACGCGAACTCGGGTATGACTCGAGGGCCCTGGGTAGAGTCAGGTTATGCGCAATC
>JAIWEW010000120.1:0-4228 GCA_048632005.1 bacterium | reverse complement strand
GAAATGTGTGAAGAAAATGGCATTATTCCAGTAGAATTTGACGGCAGAAACGATGCTCAGTTTCACCGGTACAATCAAGAGGGGAAATTACATATTGAATACGTTCAGGATCACGGCTACTATGACGATTTCCCCTGGGAGCAAATGTGTGAGGCAAGAACCGGGCACTATTGAGCCGGATACACCTTGCAAAGTAATGCACGATTACACCACCCACCGGACAGCTCGTCGCAAGCCTCAGGTTCATCAAGTGTGAGCACATTGGCATTTGATTCCCAAACCCCGCTCAGCACCGGCTCGTTGGCTGACATTTCAGGAAACCACCAGTTAGCCTCGCAATTTACCACGTTGGGCAATATACCGTCGTTGTATCTCGCCTTTTGCTTGATCCTGCCTCTTCTGGTCTCTATATAGGCCCAGTCGCCGTCATCTATCCCCAGCTTCTGTGCAGTATCGGGATGTATATCCATAAGCGGATCCGGGTGTTTCACCCGCCCCAGCTCCCGCTGCATGAACTCAGACTTGAACATAGGCATGAAGGTACCCCCGGTGTTTAGAATGAGTGGATACTCCTTTGCAACCTCGGGGGTACTTACCGGGCTTTCCGGTGGCTCAGCATAGTAGGGAAGTGGGTCGTAATCCAGTTTTTCCAGGATACTGGAGTAGAGCTCGACCTTCCCTGAAGGGGTGGGGAAGCCGGTTTTCAACCAGGGTTGCATGTCGAACTCATCCGGGAACAGTATCATCCTCTCCACGAACTCTTTGAAGCTGATGCCCGTGGGCTTAAGGCGGTATTCACTGGCCTCCTCGAGCGTCTTCCATGGCCAATAATCCTCTCCCTGTCCCACGGCGAGGGCAAGACCGCGGAAGAACTCGTATATATCCCGGCGCTCTCCCAGTGGCGGTATCGGTCTCTCTCCGCCGACTACAAGGCTGCCGAAATCCATCATGTTACTGCACATTGGCCGCTCCATCCAGCTAGCACCCGGCAGTACATAGTCTGCGAGCTGGGCTGATGGGGTCATCCACAGCTCTTGAACCACATTGAGCTCCAGGTTTGGGCTTTTCATCGCTTCGTATACCAGCTTGATATTACCGGCCCACGATAGTGGGTTTGAGCCCCAGGCGATCAGAGCTTTTATGGGATACGGCTCCCCGCTGAGGATGGCACGCCACAGCATTGGCGTATGGGCATTTGTCTGGACGCCTACCGGTGCCGGCACACCGTAAACTCGCCCGATAGGTTCTGATGTCAAGCTCCAGCCGGTGAGGCTTAGAAGACGGCAAACATCGGCTCCCATTTGCCTTCGTCTTTCGTCGGGTGAGAGGCGGTCGATCATGATGAGCTCTGACTCGGTAACGAACTTACCTCCGTTAATCTTTTGCCCCGGGCGTGTGATTAGGTCGCCGCCCCAGACGCCGAGGTCGCCGGTTATCGCCTTCATGATGATGCGGCACTGCTCGGTGCGTGTTCCATTCAATCCCAGCTGGTCGATGGCGACTGAGTATGGTATGAAGGCCGGCTTAGTTGTGGCGTACATACGTGCTGCGGCAACTATCTTCTCTGCGGGCACGCCGGTAATTTCGGCAACCCTTTGTGGCGGGTATTCCTGAACCCGCTCTTTAAGTTTATCAAAGCCCACAGTCCACTGATTTACGAAATCCTTATCGTATAGTTCCTCGTTGATGATCACGTTCAGCCAGGCTAGAGCGAGCGCTGTGTCCGTGCCCGGTCTCAACTGAAGCCATATATCAGCTATATCGGTGGTCTTAGTTCGTCTGGGGTCTACCGCGATCACCTTCACATCCCTCTTCTTCTTCTGGTTGAGTATAGCCGTCCAGGCTCTATGCCATGCTTGTGAGGGGTCGGTGCCCCAGTATACGACACAGTTAGACTTGTTGATATTCCCAGCGAAGCCGCTTACGTCGCCCATAACAGCGGCGTTCATCGCCATAACATTGGCACTGCAGATAGTCCCGGCAGCGAATATATTATGGGGATTACCAAACAGGCTGAGGAAGCGGCCTCGCGGCCAGTAATCGTTGCCGCGAGCAGTACCCTCGAAAATGCCCAGCGTCTCCGGCCCGTATTTGGCCTTTAGGTCGTTTAGCTTGTCTCCTATTTCGGCGAGTGCCTGGTCCCAGGTTATCCTTTGCCAGTTACCCTCTCCCCGCTCGCCCATCCTTTTCAAGGGATACATGAGCTGTTCCGGGTGGTAGAGCCATTTTAAGGCCAGGCGGTTCCTTTCACAGGCGAACCCACGGGTTAGAGGGTGTGACCTATTGGGCTCGATCTTCACGATCTTGCCATTCTCGACGTGAACCAGCATGCCGCAGTTACCAGAACAGAATGTACATACCGTCTTCTTGATTTCTATCTGTTTAGTCATATTGTTACCCCACTTTACCTATCCAGCTTGAACTCCCATTGGCAGCAGATATCGCTATTGCCCTCTCTCGGAGGAAGCTGAAGCGCGGTGACCTCTATATTTGGATTGAAGTAGTGAGCAATAATATTCATCATCTTCGGTTCCAGCTCCTGGCATATCAGCCCCTCACGTCCCAGACCCTCTCTCTCCAATGCAAGCAATGTAGGGCAGTTACGATAAGTCACTATGGCATAATCATCGTTTGTTACGTCTATATCACAGGCATAGGTTAAAGCCCAGGGGCTAGCCTGGAGAGCCTTCATTACCGTGACGACATTGTCGCCGTGGATATTCAACAGGCTGCTCAGCATTTTCATTTCATATATAACAAGTCTTTCCCATACCTTAATATCGCAATCCAAGGCCTCATCGTTGCCCCACTTCTCCATAACACTGAGATACCAGTAACCATCTATTCGGCGCATATATTCAGCGGTAGCTTTCATAAGATTGGTCAGCGTTTCCTGAGCCAATTTACCATGGCTAAAATTGCGGTCGAATGAACCGCTATAGTCCGCCATTAATTCTTTCATATCTACCTCTCCACTTTCAGTTCCCACTGGCAGCATATCTCGCTATTGGGGTCTCTGGGAGGTAATTTAAGGGGTATGACAATCATATTCGGATTAAAGTAACGGGCCTTGAGCTCCATTAGCTTCACTTCCAGTTCATTGCATATGAGCATCTCACGTCCTGTCCCGTCCCTCTCCAGAGCGAGTAATGTGGGACAGTTGATGAAGCTGATTATCGCGTGGTCGTTATTTATTAAGTCCACTTTGAATTGATAGCTCGATGACCATGGGTTAGCCTGCAAAGCCTTAATTAACGTGACTACATCATCGCCATGAATGTTTAGTAAATTACATGTTGTCTTCATAGTATATGCCTCAAGCTTCTCCCATATCTCGGTATCGCAGGCAAAGGCAATATCGTTACCACACTTCTCCATAACGGACAAATACCATTGCCCATCTATCCTGCGAACGTATTCAGCGTCTGTACGAATGAGTTTGAGCAACGTCTCCCTGGTTAATTTGTCGAAGCTGAAATTGGGATCGAAAGGGCCGCTGTAATCCACTTGTTCAGTCATATTCCTCCTTATTAAATCATTAACTCCGTAGTAATGGCTGATTATATCAGATTATAGCAGAAATTAGGAAATTGGCACTTAGCTTGATTGTAATGAAGACAGAACTACGCTCCTATTCATTTAACAGCGATGTCATCTTTCCTGATTCTTTACTATTGTGAGCACGACGTGCCACAGGAACAAGCTCAGCACTGGTGTCTAACGCAAACTTTTCCCTCGGGGTCACTGTTTACCCACCATTCACAATCGCTATCGTTCTCTGGGATGCCTGTCATGAATTCGGGTACAAGCTTTGTCCACTCAATGTCTCCTGGCTGGCCATCAATGGTGGGCCACTCTCCATATACCGTGTTGTAAGCGCTAATGGAATCCTGAATGGTATCCCTGGCTTCCACACATGACATCGAAACCGTTGGCAGAGGTGTAGGAGTACGTGTTGGAGTAGGTGTCGGTGTCGGAGTAGGCGTGGGAGAGGGTGTTGGTGTAGGCGTTGGAGAAGGAGTAGGTGTCGGAGTAGGAATGGGAGTCGGTGTTGGGGTCAGGGTGGGAACTGGTGATGGGGTTGGAGTAGGTGTAGGTGTGGATATCGGCGTGGGCGTAGCCTCCGTATCAAACCCGCCGGAGAAACCAATCCCGGCAATCGTGGCTACAGAAATAAGGAGGACAGCTATAATCGCTATGAGAATGAGTTTCATCAATCTTCCAAATA
>JAIWEW010000119.1:0-4254 GCA_048632005.1 bacterium | reverse complement strand
GCCTTGGCTATGGTGGTGCCTTCAGGATCCCCGGAAAAGGCAACCAGCAGGGCCGTGTTGAGGGCCACGAGTTTGCTTACCTGGGGGCAGGGTGTGTGCCGCCGAAGCTCATTCCAGTCGCGCAGATACTCTGCAGTGCGATTCGACTCCTCACATACTTCATGAAATCTCTCCCAGCTAAACTTTCTGCCCGTATGCTCCTCGAGGAACGGAATAGCCTCCCGGAACTGCTTCGCCAGATACTGGACCTCACGATCGCCAGACAGGTAGGGAACGTCCATAAGGCGCATAGGCTTTCTAGTAATCTCGGTGAGGCTCTTGATAGCCGCGATCTGAGAATCGCAGGGCGTGTTGTGATACAGCATGCAGTCCGGCTCGGGGTAAAGATCATTAAGGACAGTACCTACGGCCGCCTTGTCTATGGAACAGACCTCTGGAGCCACGCCATGCGCCTCCGCTTCATCGATCAAAGCTATGGTATAGTCCACTTCCCCGACCAGATTCTGTAACACGGTCAATAGTTCGATCGGCACAGTCTGGACGCCTTCCAGCCCCCTGATCAGCTCCGGCGAACACCCACAGTTATGCCACACGACAGGCCTTCCCTCGTCTATCGCTGCAAACATACCGTCCATGAGCACACGGAAACCCCCAACTATCGCGTTCATGCCCTTGGATTCAGGGTCCTCCTGGTACAGATCGATTAAACCGGTTGCCCCTTCGTAGACGACCTCCCAGTCCTCCTGGCGCTCTTTTCCCAGTATAGCCATATTCTCCCCCTTCCGATCATTTCCTGCATCCAGGTCACTTGCCCATCTGTTCCAGGAAGGCCTGGACACGGGTTTTGACCTGCCCGGAGGCTGGAACCTGATACTCCCTTTCCAGGCCTAAGAACGGGATGCCTTCTTCCTTCATCCTCCAGTAAAGATTGTGCCCATCGCCTGCCCAGGGATCGCAAAACTTCATCCGCTGGAAAATGATACCGTCGGCATTAAACTCCCGTACCGTATCTTTCAGTACAGCGACCTGGTCATCGAAGCACTCCACCATTCGGGCACAAGGCACCTGAAAGAACTTGTGTCGGGCTATTCGCTCCAGTGGATCATCCACCCCGGATTCAATTAATTCTCCGAAGGATCGCTGCCCAAAACAGACGGCTTCCGCAACCGATAAGGCCCCTTGCTGTTCAATGCCTGCAATGTATTCAGGGTTATCCAGCTCGCTGCCGGTAATGATAACTCGAGCCCTGTAGCCTCTGGCACCTTCCACGTCCGTCAAATCAGCCAGCAAATCGTCCATTATGGTATTGAACTGATCCCGGGGCATGAGATGGGCTGCTATGGTGATGGTTAGCGCCTCTTCCCCGGTGATGGGCGGTGCATCCTTTTTACGCATCTCGTAGAGCCTGCGGATACGCTCCCTGGTGGCATTGTGCAGAGTGATGGCCTCCTCCAGCTTTTCCTCCGTTATGGCCAACCCGAAATGAGCTTCTATCTCTGCCTTGAGCCGCTTAAGTTCATCGAGATACCAGGTGAAGAGCCTTTCCTTGGGGGCTCTGGGGACGGAAAGCATGCTGTAAAAGGGCAATTTCACTTTTTTAACGAAGAGGTCACCGGCGCGGCGAATATGGTCACAGTTCTGCAACAGGACTACACCATCAAGAAAGTCGAACTCCCCTCGCAGCGCTAAACTGATGGTGTGACGGACAAAAGTGCATACCCGTGCGCTCATATAGGCATCGCCGTCAGAGCTGTCCTCACTCCCTGCTCCCCTAATGCGATAGGGCATAAAGCCGGCAGCAGTAAAGATCTCCTCCGGTATGTACGAACAGTAATATCCCATGACCTTTCCACCCGCTTTGACCCATTCGTCCAAATAAACGTTTCTCGGCCCCTCGATCACCTCTTGGAAGATGCTCAGAATTTCGTCCTTTTTCATATACTCTCACTCCTATCAATTCTTTGCCACAGATATCCCGTACGTGTCTCACGTTTGCTTACAGAGGTAGATCATAGTAGGCGCGGCAGACATCGAAGCGACCCAGTTGAGCCCCACCCTCCCATAGCTGGATAATCTTGCAGTCCCGCCAGTATTTTTCCACGTCGCAGTCTCTGACATATCCGTAGCTCCCCATCAGCTCCATCGCCCGGTTGGTGACCGAAACCGCCACATCTGCTGCGTAGACCTTGGCAATGCTGGCCGTGGAGAGTTGCTCCGGGGAGTGAATTGCCCCGTACTCCTCGGGATGATCAAAACGATAGCTTCCAGAGAGATAGGCCATGCGGGCGGTCTCGATGCCGATAGCCATATCGGCCAGCATGCCGGCACAGATCGAATGGTCGCGAATCGGCTTGGCTACCTTGCCTACTGCCCTATCACCGGTGAAATCCAGCACGGTTTCAAAGGCACCCTGTGCATTACCTACAGACATCGCCGCGCTGGCAAGCCTGCCTATGGTCAGATTGGCGTGAAAATACTTGGCATCCTCACCTGGTCCGACCAGTCGAAACTCCTTAGGAACCCGAACGTTATCCATATAGGTTGTCGTATTACGGTCGGCAGCCATGCCAGCCTTTTTCTCAAACTTGCCAAATGAAAGTCCCTCGGCATCACCCGGCACGTAGATCAGGGCTATCCCATCATCGCCCAGGCCGGGGTCTGTGGTGCAAACCATAAGGTATGCATCGCTAATGCCAGAGTTGGTAGCCCATATTTTCTGCCCATTTAACACCCACTGGTCGCCGTCCAGCACCGCTCTGGTAGCGATCTTGCGTCCTTGTACCCCCGGGTTTTCGATGTCACACCCGCCTCCACCAGATGAACCACCCGGCTCGGTCATGTTGAAGCATCCTATCTTCAGGTCGTCACCGCAAAACATTGGGCCAAAATAATCGAGAACTGCCTCATTCTTAGCCCAAACAGCTGGCATGAATGGCCATAGACAGCAGGCAAGAACAACCGCGATGCCGGAATCGCCACGGGCGATCTCCTCCAGTGGTAGCCCCAGAGTTATCGCTGAGTGCATGTTGGAGCCGCCATATTTTTCCGGAAAGATGGCCTTAGTGAAACCGAGGTTAGCCAGCCCTTGAAGGATATTCCTTACGATCTCGTGATCCTGGTCATCATCGATCTGTTGCCGCACAGGCATTATTTCCTCGTTTACGAAATCCCTGGTCAAATCCCGGAGAAGAAGGTCTTCCTCCTTACAAATTGCCTCTAGTATCTTATGTTGATACAATGCTCCCCTCCTGTTCTCTATACCCTGATACGCTACCTATGAAGGTGAAAGGAATTAAACAAACCTATTCTTGTCGACCAAAATGGTTCCTCTAGGCGGAGCTAGGCTTCGTATTATTCATAGCAAATTCTCTCTCATTCTGCACGTAGGCACGTATCATCTGTGAAGCCATTTCCCCATTTTTTTCCTCAACGTATCGGGCGGTGCGTTCAAAAAAGCTCACGTTATTCCTTAAATCTTCGGTCCGCCGGGATAGAGAGGCAAATTGAGCCCGGCGCGTGTTTGGCTCCAAATCCTTTAGCATTTCATCCAGCAATGGGTTCTTAGCTGCCCTCTGACCTATTGAAGCGTATTCGAAGATGGCATCGTAATACCCGGAAATATCGCCTCTCGCCGCACAATCTTCAATCTTCTTCACAGAATGACGAATCTGAGCCAGATCTTTCTGGGTTCTATTCTCAGCTGCTTGTCTGGCTACAAGTGCATATAGTTCATATAGAATATCGTAGAGCCATTCGATTTGCTCCGATGACATTTCTGTGACTTTAGCTCCGCGGCGAGGTATCAGCTTCACCAACCGTTTCCTCTCCAGGATGCGCAATGCCTCCCTGATAGGGCCTCTACTAACGCCTAATTCCTGTGCCAGTCGTGCCTCGAGGATCCTCTCTCCGGGTTCCAAATCCCCTCGGATTATTTGGGCACTAAGATATTCGGCTATCTGTTCATCGAGATTGTTTGATGCCTTGAAGGCCACTTTTAAACCCCCATAGTTTTGTTTTAACGTTCGAATTACTATATATATGATTTTTAATGTTTTGTCAATAGTCTATTGTCAACAATATAATGTTGACAAATAAATCCTTCCAGACTCAACTCCGATGGTTCAAGGCTACCCTATAAAAAGTAAATCATCCCCCAGAAAGCTGATGGGCATTCTCTCTAGGGTTTGCTAAGGTAGGCGTGTAGTTTATTTGGGTATCAAATGCTCGGGTGCTTTGATAGCCACTACTTCTCCA
>JAIWEW010000118.1:0-4265 GCA_048632005.1 bacterium | reverse complement strand
GCCATCATCGATGTAGACGAATCCCTGTTCCTACCTATACAACACACCTTGTTTATGGAGTACGGTTTCCGCGCCAATATGAATCATCTCACCATCTTTGGGCGCTGCACAAAGTGCCAGCAATGATTTTTTATAGGCTGTTATTGCAATTAATCGCATCTAGACCAGATGCAGAAAGCGTTGAAGGTTATGAGCGACACTCTAGATAGACTGCGTGTCCTTGTCGACTACTGGACTGAGCACAGCCAGGAGCATGAGCAGGAAATGCGTGAATGGGCTGAGCGGGCATCCCCCTTGGGAGAGGCGGTAGCTCAAGCGCTACTTGAGGCGGCAGCAAGGTTCGCTGAGGCCAGCAGCTGCCTGGAGAGAGCACGCAAAGCCCTGAAGGCAAAGTCGACTTAAATCCCCGGCGCATATAGGCGTACTACTGAACTTGGAGGTGTTAAAGATGTGTTTGGCTAAAGTGTACCAAGGTATAGAAAGCGATGAACCGATTTTAGAGGAGATCGCCTATGTGGTAATCGATGGCAACCGGCTGGAACTGGAGAGCCTCTTCGGGGACAGGCAAGTCATCCTGGGAAAGGTGCGCGAGATAGATTTTATGAAGTCCAGAGTAGTAATTGAAAAGCTTTCTTAGATTACAGGAGGTGAGTAACAACGTAAACGCTATACCATTTCTTCTGTTGTTACTGTGATTAATGGAGGTCAAAGAATGAATAGTCTTAAGATAGTAATAGTGATAGGAGCAGTCCTGGCGCTTACCCTAGCCATTGCCGCACCGGTAGCAGCTCACTTCACCATGCTGCTGCCAGGAGACGATTTGGAGGTAACGGCGGATGACTATATCGCCACCCTGGGTGAAACTAAAACGGTGACGATGCTGTGGGGCCACCCCTATGAGCATATCCTATTCGATTGCACCGACTCCCTTGAAGTCCAGCTCAGGGATCCTGAGGGAGTCGTTACCACGCTAAATCCCTCTGAGACAACGGTGGAAGGCGTAAAAGCCTTCGATGTTTCATTTACCGTCGAGAAGCTGGGTGATTACATAGTAGCAGCAAAGCTAGTCGAAGAGGACCATGGCTTAATCGACTACACCAAGGCGGTGATCCATTGCGGGGAGGAGGCATGGGTAGGATGGGACGCAGCAGTAGGCCAAGAGGTTGAGATCATTCCCTACACCCGACCCTATGGTATAGAAGAGGGGTTCGTCTTCACCGGAAAGGCAATACTAGCCGACGGTACCCCGTTAGCGGGAGCACCCGTTGAGATCGAGGTGTATCACACCAAATCTGTAGGCGATGAGGTGGTGGCTGAGGCGGAGGAGATGTTCCCCGAAGACCCTCCCATGATGTTCACCAGGGTAACGACAACAAATAGCTTAGGGGAATTCGCCTACACGCTCGATGAGCCGGGGATATGGTTCATCGGCGTAACAAAGGAAATCGATGGTGGATTAGACCAGAGGGCGGTGATGATCGTTCCCGTATTGGAGGCATTCCCAGCAGAAACTCCTGCAGAAGGGGGTGGAGCTAGTGGCTGGGCATATGCAGCCCTGGCAATCGCGATAATTGCATTGTTCCTTAGCGGTATCTCGCTTGCGCGTGGGAAGGGGAAGGAATAGGGGGGGCATACACCTCTACTTAAATCCTAGTAGGTAAGAAGAGTTGCATATCTCTGATGGGGTGCTATCGCCGCAGGTCTGGGTTTCCGGATACGTAATTACCGGTGGCTTAACTGCCTATATTTTAGCTAAAAAAACAGAAGTTAGTGATATACCGAAGGTATCGGTAGTTACCTCAGCGATCTTCGTGGCATCGTTAATTCATGTACCGGTAGGGCCAACAAGCGTTCACCTTGTATTAAGCGGACTGGCAGGTATAACGCTCGGCTGGTCCGCCTTTCCTGCTATCTTTGTTGCATTAATACTACAAGCATTTCTTTTCCAGCATGGCGGTATAACAACCATCGGTATAAACACCGTTAATATAGGACTGCCAGCACTGGCAGCGTACGGAGTCTTCTTGTTAGGAGCCAGAAGCAGCATAAGGGGGAAATATACGATATTTGGCGGCCTGGCAGGAGGGACAGCAATAGTCCTTGGAATTGCTCTCCTCTCCCTATGCTTGCTTAGCACAGGTGAATATCTTAAATATGTAGTCCCGTATGCTATTGTAGCTAACCTGCCAGTAGTGGCGATCGAGGCTATTCTTGTAGGTGCTTTCGCTGGATTTATGGCAAGGGTTAGACCGCAGTTATTAAAGGGCTACAGGCCAATAGAGGTGATAGAATGAGAAAATTAGTGATTCCCGCCATTATAGTATTTATCGCTATCTTGTCAGTCATATCAGTCATCGGGCAGTCCTCAACAGCAGACGCGCATAATATTATAATTAATTACCAGGCTGGCAGGATAGATATGGTTGTATATTTCTCCGGGGGCACCCCGGCCCAAAATGCTCATGTCACTGTCTATAAACCCGATGGGACTATCTATCTGGAAGGAGAGACAAACGAGAAAGGGGAATTCTCCTTTGAGCCTACGGTGATGCAGGGTGAATGGAAGATAGTGGCAGAGCACTCAGGCCACAGGGCGGAAATCATAATAGGCGAGGAGAGCCAGGGCGGAACCGGTGAAATGCCATTGTATATTACAGTAACAGCTGGGCTGGGTTATCTAATCGGCCTTGCCGGAGCGGCTGCAGCCTATATGGGATGGAAAGCGCAGAGAAAGAAGGAAAGTGAAACACCATCCTGAGATCGATAGATATGCCGGGCTGAGCTCCCCGATACACAACTGGGACCCGCGGGCTAAGCTGATCGCTATCCTGGTACTGATCGTGGCGATCGTGCTCATACCCGACCTGAAGATAGCCTTAATCGGTCTAGCGATCGCCCTTGCCCTGGTCTTTATATCAAGGATACCATTCAGCTTCATGCTAAAGCACTTGATAGGGGTCACCATGTTCATTTTTCCCCTGTTTGTCATCATCTCACTCACCCCCAGCGGCGGTATCGAACGCGCTTCCTTGATAGCGGTTAGGGCGCTTGCGGCCGTTATCCTTATCTTCCCCATGATCGGAACCATGAAGTTCGAGACTACAATCAAGGCCCTGGAAAGTCTTAAAATCCCTTCAAAGCTTGTTCAAATGATAATGTTCACCTATAGATACATCTTTGTCTTCGCCGGTGAGGTTGAAAGGATGTTTACGTCACTTACTTCGAGAGGATTCCGTAAAAGAACAAGCCTCTATACGCTGAGCACGATAGGTAAGTTAATCGCGATGCTGTTTGTTAGAAGCTATGACAGGTCGGAGAGAGTTTTCAACGCCATGGTCTCCAGGGGCTATGAGGGAAACCTTAAGACTCTGGTCGACTTCGAGATGCATACATCTGATGTTCTCAAGGCAACAATCTTGATCGCAATTGCAGTCGCATTGGATGTAGTTTGTTTGACGGTGGTATAGATTATGGACAAGGTTATAAGTATTGAAAATCTCAACTACACCTATCATGACGGGACGCCGGCATTAAAGGGGGTTTCACTCGATATATCCCGGGGAGAATCGGTTGGCCTTATCGGCCCCAATGGGGCAGGGAAGACTACGCTCTTGTTACACCTGAATGGTATCCTCATGAGTAAAAACGGAATCGTAAAGATACTGGGAATAGAAGCCCGAAAGGAGAATATAAAAGCGATCAGGAAAGATGTAGGACTCGTATTTCAAGATCCCGATGACCAGCTCTTCATGCCCACCGTTTTCGATGATGTGGCCTTCGGCCCGATAAATATGGACTGCGCCGAGGGGGAGGTAAGGGAGAGGGTAGCCAGAGCTCTTAAGTGGGTTCGTATGGAGGGCTGTGAACAGAGGTCGCCGCAACACTTAAGCATCGGTGAGAAGAGGCGCATCGCCATCGCCACCATCCTCTCGATGAGCCCGGAGATTCTGGTCATTGATGAGCCCACCGCTAACCTCGATCCAAGAGCCAAATGGGATCTCGCTATGCTACTCAGGGGGCTCCCTATGACCAAGATCGTGGCATCACATGACCTGGATATAGTCGCCGTGCTCTGCGGGCGCACCATCGTCCTCGATGACGGCAAAATAGTTGCCGATGATGCCACACCAAGTATTATGTCAAATACTGCCCTGCTGGAGAGACATGGCCTGGCACCTGTCTCTCAGGCTACCGGGCTTTAATCTCCGCAGGCTTCGCGGAATATAGGATGATTGAGCACTGCATTTATAGAGACTGCTGAAATA
>JAIWEW010000117.1:0-4318 GCA_048632005.1 bacterium | reverse complement strand
ACAGCTGTTTCATGTCCTACTACTTGCCACATTACATACCTTTAGAGACCGCTGATAAAGAGGTGCAGGATACTTCCTGCCGGGGGTCTGGGGGTGTCCCCCAGCTTCAAAAGTCCCCCAAGATTGGGGGTTGATTAAGACTATTTCAGCAATCTCCTTTACTTCGCTCCATAATTATGGTGTCTGTAATACTAATTAATGACATTAAGGCATATCGCAGTTCATAAGATCCTCGTAGCTCTCGCGGCGGCGGATTAGGCGTGCCTTCCCATCCTTGACCATAACTATAGCCGCTTTAAGCGAACCATTATAATTTGAGGCCATGGAAAGGCAGTAGGCACCACAGCAGGGTACGGCAATGAGGTCTCCTGGCTCGAGTTTCGGAAGGTCGATATCTTGAATCAGGATGTCCCCCGATTCGCAGTACTTCCCTGCTATAGTGACCCGCTCTTTTTCAGCAGAGCCCTCCGCCATATCAACCATTTTGTTGGCTACGACCGCCTCGTATTTAGCTCCATACATTGCAGGGCGGATGTTATCTGCGATACCCCCATCCACGGAGACATATTTGCGCACCCCCGGTATCTCTTTTGTTGCTCCAACGGTATATAGAGCAACCCCTGCCTCTCCTATGATAGACCTTCCCGGTTCCACTATAAGTCGCGGTGGCTCAATGCCGTGCGCCTTGCTTTTTTCAAGAAGCGTGGCTGTAATTGTTTCTGCAAATTCACTGATGGTAGGAGCCGGGGAATCCTCGGAATAGGAGATAGCCAGCCCTCCGCCGGTACCCAATTCTTCAATGCTAAAACCGTGTTTGCTTCGTATATCGGCGGCAAACTTCAGAACAATCTCTATCGCTTGCTTATAGGGCGAGAAATCAAAGATCTGAGAGCCAATATGAAAGTGGAAACCAATTAGTTTAAGGGAAGAGTATGACCATTCCCCGGTGAGAGCCTTCTCGGCCTGGTCCATAGTGAAGCCAAATTTGCTATCGATGACTCCAGTGGTTAAATGGGCATGCGTGTGAGGGTCAACACCGGGGGAAAGGCGAAGAAGGATTGTTTGTTTCGCCCCTGCAACTCTGGCTATCTCGTTTAGAAGGGAAAGTTCATAATAATTATCCACTACAATGCGTCCAACTCCCCACTCTACTGCCATTGCCAGCTCCTGGCGTGACTTATTATTCCCATTGAAGTAGATACGATCCATGGGGAAGCCGACCGATTTGGCGATGGCAAGCTCTCCCCCGGAGACCACATCGAGACCCAATCCCTCTTCGTTGAGAATCTGCGCCAGCGCTCGGTTCACGAAGGCTTTACAGGCATATATCACCAGGCTATTAGGATAACGTTGTGAAAACCCTTCTCGATACTCTTTGCATTTATTTCTCAGGGTTGCTTCGTCATAAAGATAGAGCGGTGTACCGAATTCATCAGCTAATGCCGTGGCGTCGCATCCTCCGAGGAAGAGATGGTTGTTTTTAACCTCGGTGGTTTGTGGGAATAGGCTAAGCATATATTTCCCCTTGGGGCACTAGTTCATAGCGGACGATATTATCACTTATCTGCGAGCACACCTTCCCCTCATTCTCCAGTTTTATGAGGTGTGCATATACCTGTCCTTTAGCTATCTCGTAGAGGAAGCCGGTTAGCTCAGGATAGATCTCGAAAGCCAGCTCCTTTATTGTTTCCTTCCCCTGGTGTAACCCGTCTATTATTTGCTCCTCGCGTTCCAGGCGATGATTGAGTAACTCCTCCAGCTTTTTTCGTGGCTTCCTTATCGGAGCGCCATGTCCGGGGCAGATCAGCTCGATATCATAGGTAAGGAGCTTCCTCAGGGAATCGATATACTGTGCCATGTCACCCAGCGGAGGGTATATCACAGTGGTTCCCAGGCCAAGGACCTGGTCGCCGGAGAACATGACCTTATCTTTTCTTATATAAAGACAGATGTGCCCCGGGCTGTGTCCGGGGGTATGGACGACCTCAAGATCGATACCGTTCAGAGAGATAATATCACCCTCCCCCACCTCTTTATCTGCCGTGATATTACTTTGCTCAGCGGAGTGTATAACAATACTGGCCCCTGTTATCTCTCTGAGCCAGGCGGAACCATTGATATGGTCAGGATGGGCATGAGTGATAAAGATATGGGAAAGCCTTAGTCCGGGGAAACAGTTGACATAATCTATTATTGCACTGGCCGACTGCTTATCGCCATATCCTGAGTCAATAAGGGCTCCCTCTCCTCCGACTGCAAGGTATACCTGGGGCACAAAGGGACTTAGAAGGGGACCTGTATCTGCTGGTATGGCATGAATGCCATGAGCTATCTCCATGTTTGCTTTCTTGTCCTTTGTAATTGTCATTTAATATACCGACTGTTAATATTTTCATCTTCTATATGCTAAGAGACTGCTGAAATAGCCTCAAGCAACTCCTGCATTCCCCAATCCTGGGCGAATATTAAATGTGGGGGAGGCCGACCTGTCGGCCTCGGGGTACCTCTTATAAAGCAATCTCACTAAATACCTGCTGCACTAGAAGATCGATCTTTTAAACCGTAGTTTCATATTAGCAATTGAGCATGTCAAAGTCAATTAACGTAAGTTGACAGGCGAGAGAGAGGTGTCTAGAATTTGCCTGAGGTGCACTATGTATCAGAAGAGTATTTTGGATAATGGACTCCGTGTAATCACCAGTACCATGCCCCATACCCGCTCGGTGTGTATCAATATCTTTATTGGCGCTGGCTCGCGCTATGAAAGCGAGGAGGAGGCAGGAACCTCCCATTTTATTGAGCATCTTTGCTTCAAGGGGACCCAGCGTCGCCCCACTGCAAAGGAGATTGCCGAGTCTATCGAGGGGGTGGGTGGCCTGCTCAATGGGGGTACTGATAAGGAGTTCACAATTTACTGGTGCAAGGTGGCCCGCCCTCACTTTTCCCTCGCATTAGATCTGACGGTCGATATGCTCCGCTGTTCGAAGTTCAGTGCTGAGGATATTGAACGGGAGCGTAGCGTTATAATAGAGGAGATCAATGAGAGCAATGATTCACCCCAGCATCTGGTGAATATGCTCATAGATGAAGTAATTTGGCCCGCTCAGGCCCTGGGCCGTGATATTGCCGGGAGCAAGGAAACGGTAAGCGCCCTGAGTCGTGAGATGCTTCTGGGATACCTCAGCTGCCAGTATGCGCCAAACAATACTATAATTGGCGTTGCCGGTGATATTAGCCATGAAGAGGTCTTATCATCCATAGGAGAAATACTAGGGGACTGGGCGGTGGCTACGCCTCGATCCCCGTATCCGGCTGACGATAGCCAGGACGCACCCCGACTCCGTATTAATCGCAGGGATACCGAGCAGGCCCATCTCTGCCTGGCGGTGCGGGGACTCCCTTTCGCTCATCCCGATCGGTTTACTCTGGATCTCTTGAACGTGATATTGGGCGAGGGGATGAGCAGCCGTCTATATCAAGAGATTCGCGAGCGGCGAGGGCTAGCCTACGATATCCATAGCTATGTAGACCACTTTCTCGATTCGGGGGCGGTCACTATCTATGCTGGGGTGGACCCAAAGAACATTGATGACACTATCGCGGTTATTCTGGAGACGCTTGCCTGCCTGAAAGAGGAGGTTCCATCTCTTGAGCTTACTAAGGCAAAGGAGCTAGTGAAGGGACGCCTGCTTCTTCGTATGGAGGACAGCAGGAGTGTTGCTGGCTGGCTGGGTGGTCAGGAGTTACTTGCCGGGCAGATCCACACAGTGGATGAGGTAGCTTCGATAATCGATGCCATTACTGTAGAGGACCTGAAGCGTGTAGCCGCTCAGATGCTCGTGACGGAAAAAATTAGTACGGCCGTCGTTGGCCCCGTCGACGGCGAGCACCGACTCCATAGCCTGTTAAAGCTTTGAATCGATACGCAGGTTCATACTGCAATAAGTTTGAATAGACCGCTGAAAACCCCGGTGCAGGATACTTCATGCCGGGGGTCTGGGGGTGTCCCCCAGCTTTAAAAATCCCCCAAGATTGGGGGATTAGGGGGTTGATTGAAACTAGTCCAGTAGTCTCATATAATAAATGTATGAAAGGAGTGTGAGATATGGATGATGCAGTGAAGAAGGCGATAGAAAAGTTTGATGTTCCAACAGGTCATGAGGAATTTCTATTTATCTTTCCATTGCTGTATGTAGCCAAGGCGGATGGATCACTTTCATTAAAAGAGGCCTATAAGGTGATGTGGAGCGCCATGACATCGCTTACACCACCGAAAGGTAAGGAAGAACAGAAAGTGCTCCAAGACTTCTTGAAAGAG
>JAIWEW010000116.1:0-4333 GCA_048632005.1 bacterium | reverse complement strand
CAGAGGCCTTGGCATGGGCAGAGGCCCAGGCATGGGCAGAGGCCCAGGCATGGGCAGAGGCCTTGGCATGGGCAGAGGCCTTGGCATGGGCAGAGGCCTTGGCATGGGCAGGTATTAAGCTGTCTGCTAAGAAGAGACCTGGAAAATAACCGGGAGATTAGTTAAAGAGTTCGTAGAATTCAAGGAAGGAGGTAAGAGATGCCTGGATTTGATGGAACAGGACCACGAGGAATGGGTCCAATGACCGGAGGGGGTAGAGGTTTGTGCAGCCCCTGGGGAAGAGGGGCAGCTTTCAGACGGGGGATTGCCCCGCTTTACCCTGAGGTTCCCTATGCTCCATATAGGGGCTTTGGAGCTATGCCCTACAGGGCAACTGCGCCGTGGGAGGCACCCTCCGCATACCAGATGACCCGTGAACAGGAGCTTGGCTTATTGAAACAAGATGCTCAAGCTACAAGAGAGCAACTGGAGCAGATCGAAGCCAGAATAAATGAGCTGACAGCGGGGGAGTAAAAATAGGAGGTGTTGCTATGTTTGGTTATAGAGGCGGATGGGGGTTTGGATTTAGAGGAAGTTCTCCTCCCTGGCCCTATGTCGGCCGTGGCAGGGGAGGGCTACCCAGGTGCTCGTATTTCTTTGGACAAACAGGAGCACCGGTGGCTTCCGATTATGCCCCTCTCTATGAGAGAGCCCGGGACATGCCATATGCACCTGCACCCTTCTCTCCGCAAATGACCAGTAAACAGGATCTTGACTTCCTCAGAAGCGAGGCGGAGGCGGTAAAGGAGCAGTTGGAACAGATCGAGGCCAGGATAATCGAGCTAGAAACAGAAGTGTTATAATCGGAGTGTCATAAAGGGAGGTGATCAATGAAAGTAGCAATATCAGCGACAGGTTCCAGCCTAGATGCAGAGGTTGATCCGCGTTTTGGCCGATGCCAGTACATTATCGTTGCCGATACAGACACCATGGAGTTCGATGCCACGGAGAATTCAAATATCATGGCCGGTGGCGGCGCGGGAATATCCACCGCCCAGACGGTTGCCAGTTTGGGCGCGCAGGTGGTGCTCACCGGTAACTGCGGTCCTAATGCCTATCAAACCCTTTCCGCAGCCGGGATTCAGGTCATCACCGGTGTATCCGGCAGTGTTAAGGATGCCATCGAGGGTTTCAAAG
The DNA here is from genome assembly GCA_048632005.1 of bacterium. Lineage (GTDB taxonomy): Bacteria > Chloroflexota > Dehalococcoidia > E44-bin15 > E44-bin15 > JAAXQM01. The sequence goes on along the minus strand of JAIWEW010000116.1, from coordinate 3,157 downwards.
CGGGTAAGTTTAAACCGATATCAGGGCCCAGTACTGGCGCACATTCAGGCATGGGCGGTGGTGGGCGTGGAATGGGTATGGCACCTGCAGGGCCAGCCCCCCAGATGCAGAGCCCGGAGCAGGAGATGGAGATGCTCAAGGGCCAGACCGAGATGCTGAAGCAGCAAATGGATGCAATCCAGCAGCGGTTAGAGGAACTGGGAAAGGGCGGCTAAGTAGAGGAATTATGCCACTATACGAATATAGGTGCACCCAGTGTGGCGAGTGCTTTGAGGTTCGCCAATCCATAGGCGAGGATGGTACTAACCTACACTGTCCCAAATGTAAGGCGGGTAAACCCACAAAGCTTATCTCTACCTTCTCCAGCCCTGGCACAGGTAGCTCATTCAGCATAGGTGGCAGCTGTGGCACACCCAGCACCGGCACCTGAGGGGTAGGCAGATGACCTCGGAGAGAGTCAAAACGATTGAACAGGAAATGGCAGATCTAGAGCGCCGCTGGCCTCCCCATTCTGTACCGCCGCACATGCTGGAGAAGCTTGATGAGCTAGAGGATGCCCTTAAGGAAGCCAAGAAGGCTGATATCTGAAGATAATTACGCTAATACAAATTCTGGAGGTGAGTTATGCCAAGAGGAGACGGAACAGGACCACCCGGTGGGGGTGGCCCGGGAACAGGAAGAGGCCTAGGTAGAGGCAGGGGCAGGATGGGAGGTGCACAGGCTGGCGCTGGCCCCGGTGGAAACTGTGTTTGCCCCAGTTGCGGTGCTGTAGCACCCCACCAAGCAGGGGTACCCTGCTACGACATAAGCTGCCCCAAGTGCGGCGCGAAGATGACGAGGACTGCATGATTGTCTCCGTTGCCAGTGGTAAAGGGGGCACGGGCAAGACCCTGGCTAACGCCAGCCTTGCCCTTTACCTGGTAAATTAATATGTATATTTCTTAACTGCGATCTCGTAGAACCGGGTGACAGTACAAGTATTGAGAGTCCAGTGGCCGGGATGAGTAGCAATAGTAATGCATGTCTTATGCAGTGAAATAATACAGAGAAAGGAATGTCAGAATCGTGGAAAAAACAGACGTACTGGTAGTCGGTGGCAGCGCCTCAGGTATTGTTGCAGCAACAATCGGCAAATCGTTTCACCCGGATAAGGACTTTCTGCTTGTACGGAAAGAGAAACAGGTAGTCGTTCCCTGCGGAATTCCCTATATATTCGGATCTTTAGAAAGCAACGATCAGAATCTTGTCGCTGATGCAGTTTTAACAAACGCGGGTGTGAAGATCAAGGTCGATGAAGTGGTTTCGATTAGCCAGGAGAACAAGGTCTGTAAGACCGCCGACGGCACAGAGATCGGCTTTGAAAAACTTGTGCTGGCACTTGGTTCTACCCCCAGGGTTCCCAAATGGCTGAAGGGCGCATATCTGGAGAAGGTATTTACGATACCCAAAGATAAAGAATATCTCGATGGCATCCTCACAAGCCTGAAATCCTGCCAGAAGGTGGTCGTTATAGGTGGAGGCTTCATCGGAGTCGAAGTAGGCGATGAGTTAAACAAGTCCGGCAAGGATGTAACCATCGTTGAGATACTGTCCCATGTATTGGAGGCCGCTTTCGACGAAGAACTAGTTGCCAAGGCTGAGGAAATACTTGAGTCGAGGGGCGTAAAAGTCAGGACCGGTAATGGGGTAAAAGAGATAATAGGCGATAAAGAAGTCACCGCAGTTCTTCTGAACAACGGTGAAAAGCTCGAGGCCGATGCGGTCATTCTAGCCATGGGTTACCTTCCTAACACAGCTCTTGCTGAAAAATCGGGAATAAAGCTCAACGAAACGGGATTCATCAAGGTAAACGAGTATATGAGGACAGACAACCCAGATATCCTTGCAATCGGAGATTGCGCTGAGAAGAAAAGCTTCATCACGAGAACATCGAGAGCCATCATGCTTGCTTCTACGGCTTGTGCGGAGGCCAGAGTCGCGGCAGTGAACTTGTATCGGCTGTCGGCGGTACGAAGCTTCGGGGGAACCATCGCCATTTACAGCACTGTTATCGGCGATACTGCTTTCGGCGTAGCAGGTGTGACCGAGAGCCTGGCCAAAGAGAGGGGGATCACCATCACCACAGGCATGTTCGAAGGAATTGACAAGCATCCTGGAACACTGCCCGGTACCCATAAACAGGTCGTGAAATTGATCGTTGCCCGGGAGTCAGGTGTTATAATCGGGGGACAGGTCATAGGCGGAACAAGCACGGGAGAGCTGACAAATCTCATCGGCCTTGCTATTGAAAATAGAATGACCGTAAACTCCATTCTGTTGGCGCAGATTGGAACCCATCCGTTACTCACGGGAGCTCCGACTGCATATCCACTGATCAAAGCTGCAGAGAGTATTGCAAAGAGCCGCTGGATCCAGTGACGGAATACATGTCATAGCAGCGAAGGGGTTTCCCGAATTGTAGCGGTAAAGTTGAAGAAAGGGGATAAGGTGATAGTATCCATTGCCAGCGGTAAAGGGGGAACGGGAAAGACGATGGTCGCCACCAGTCTAGCCCTCTCCCTGGAAGATAACATACAATTCCTCGACTGCGATGTTGAGGAGCCTAATGGCCATATATTCCTCAAGCCCGTTATCGACAGCCAGGAGCCCGTAAATGTACTCATACCTAATGTAGATGAGGCCAGGTGCACCCTCTGTGGCAAATGCGCTGAGGTCTGCGCTTTTAACGCTATCGCTGTTTTGCCCAAGAAGGTGCTGGTGTTTCCTGAGCTATGCCACGGGTGTGGTGCCTGCTCTTACCTGTGCCCCGATGGTGCTATCAATGAGATAGGCAAGCCGGTAGGCATAGTGGAGACGGGCTATTCGGGACAGATTGAGTTTATACACGGTAAGCTAAGCGTTGGCGAGGCGATGGCGCCGCCCATTATCAGGAAAGTAAAGGGGCATATCGACCCGGGGAAAACGGTGATCATTGATGTCCCTCCGGGAACCTCGTGTCCGGTGGTGGAGGCAGTACGCGGAAGCGATTTCTGCCTGCTGGTAACGGAACCGACGCCCTTCGGCCTTCATGACATGTCTCTAGCGGTAGAGGTCATCAGGAAGCTGGACATACCTTGCGGGGTAGTGCTCAATCGAGACAGCGTGGGGGACAATAAGG
>JAIWEW010000115.1:0-4429 GCA_048632005.1 bacterium | reverse complement strand
AGACATCTATCACATCGATTAAATGCAACGGGTTGTATTATCACCTGCAAGGTGGCACAGCCTCTCCGCCTACTATGAAGCCAAACTGAATGCTGCCTGTCTCTTCACCTGTGGTGACTCTTAACAACGTGGTATAAACATGTTAGTATGTTATTTGTGACTAGCGGTTGCTATATATCTCATATGCCAGCAAGCATTTTATTAGAGAATGCTGAAATAGTCTTAATCAACCCCCTATATCCCCCAGTCTTGGGGGATTTTAAAGCTGGGGGACACCCCAGACCCCCGGCAGGAAGTATCCTGCACCTCTTTTTCAGCTGTCTCTTCAATAATGAATTTGAGAAAAATATCACAAATATTGCCTTACCCTGTGGCACATGGTATAATTTTGGCGGACTACTTGGCCTAGTGTCAATGATTTACGTGTCCCTAATCAGTGATATCCCTGAACCCCAGCGCACCGTCGCTGCTGTTCCTTGCGTTTCATCCCCACCGGATAATACCGAGGAAATATCTCGTGTTACCATTCATCGACCTGTACACCATCGAGTGTCAAGCTCTACCCAGCGATACCATCAGTACTTATCCCACTGCAAAGAGGTATTAGTCGAAAAAAGATATTAGAAAGGAGTTGACATAATATGACAGCAGAGATTATAAAGGGCGCTGACATAGCAAAGGAGATTCGTGCGGAGTTAAAGATAAAGGTAGAGGAGTTGAAGAAGAAGGGTATAACTCCAGGCCTTTTCATTATCCGCGTGGGAGAGGATCCGGCCTCGGTATCCTATGTTACAGCGAAGACCAAGGCCAGTGATGAGCTAGGCATTGTATCTGAGACCTTAGTGTATCCCGATGATACTAAGGAGGAGACCATTCTTGCCAAGATTGACGAACTGAATAAGGACCCCAAGTGGAACGGCATGCTGGTTCAACTTCCGCTGCCCAAGCACATTAATGAGGCTAAGGTTCTTAATCTCATTGACCCTAAAAAAGACGTGGATGGCTTTCACCCGGTCAATGTTGGCAGGCTCCTGATCGGGGAACCGTATTTCATGCCTTGCACACCGCATGGGGTTCAGGAATTGCTGGTGCGCAGTGGTAACAGCCCCGAAGGGAAACATGTGGTTATATGTGGTCGTAGCAACATTGTAGGAAAGCCGGTAATGGCCATTCTCATGCAGAAACAGAAGGGTGCCAATGCTACGGTGACAGTGGTCCATACCGGCACGAAGGACATGGCATCGATAACCAGGCAGGCGGATATCTTGATAGCTGCTATGGGCAAAGCTAAAGCGATAACGGCAGACATGGTAAAAGAAGGGGTGGTTGTTATCGATGTTGGTGTCAATCAAATAGGCACGACCCCTGAAGGAAAACGAATACTTGTCGGCGATAGTGACTTTGAGGCCATCAAAGAGAAGGCCAAGGCTATCACTCCGGTACCTGGTGGAGTGGGGCCGATGACGGTAACAATGCTGATGGCGAACACTGTTCGCGCAGCTGAGGCGCAAGCTGAGTCCAAATAAAAAAATAGAAAGAGGAGGTTAGAAAATGGCAGAACTTGCGGACATTAAAGCGGTCGATATTATGAACTACGCCACTGAGGCAGGGTACGAGGAGTACATGTTTGACTGGGAAGAGTTCAAGATAATGGCTCGGAGCACCTTCAAAACCCAGTTTGGTGGAGAACCGCCTTCAAGGGAGCAGTTCAAGAAGATTAAAGAACAGGGATTTATGCCCGGACACGATAGCGTAGAGGCGCTGCTAAAGACAATGGACGAGGTCGGATTTGAGTATGTAATGATCACCGATGTCAAGATGTGGTCATACTACTTCCACCACCAGGTAATCATGGAGTATCCCCATGACGCAATCTACAAGATGGTAAAAGAGGGCAAGGGGAGGATTATCGGCGGTGCCAGCTACAACCCATTCCGCATCGATGATAGCCTGCGCGAGATCGATAAAGCAGTCAAGGAGTACGGCTTCAAATATGTCTACTTCCATCCCATAACCTTTGGAATCACCCCATCGGACGCTAAATGCTATCCCTTATACGCCAAGTGCAGCGAGCTGGGGGTGCCGGTGGGAATGCAGGTGGGGCACTCCGCTGAACCGCTGCCCAGCTGGGTAGGCCACCCTTATGAGGTAGACAAGGTAGCTATCGATTTCCCTAATCTGAAGATCAACCTTTCACATACCGGTTATCCCTGGGTCGATGAATGGTGTTCCATGATCTTCCGCCACCCCAACGTTTATGGCGATATCTCTGCCTATAATCCGCGGAACCTGACCCCGGACACGGTTCGCTTTATGAATAGCAGCCGGGGTCGCGAGAAGGTCATGTTCGGCTCCAATAGCTATGGCTTGAAGCTTACCAAGGAACAGTTCTTGGCGCTGGAAATCAAGGATGAGACCAAGCAGAGGGTCCTGCGCGATAACGCGATAGAGTTCCTGGGCCTCAATAAAAAGTAAGTCATTACTCTTGCAGGGGCAAGTAAATTAAAGGAGGAGTACTGTATGGCTTATGATGCTACTAAGATGAAAGACTGGCAGATATCCGAGGCTGCCGAAGTGAATATGCCCAGACCCGAGCAATGGACTGAGAAACTTGGGCTGGAGAAGGACGAGCTTATCCCCTTCGGTCGTACTCCCAAGCTCGACTTCCTTAAAATAATGGATCGCCTTAAGAATAAGGGGGATGGTAAGTACATCGAGGTAACAGCCATTACTCCTACTCCATTAGGTGAGGGCAAGAGTACGACTTCCTGTGGTCTGATGGAAGGCTTGGGCAAGAGAGGATTAAATGTAGGTGGCGCTCTGCGCCAGCCCTCGGGCGGCCCTACCATGAACATTAAGGGGACCGCTGCAGGTGGTGGTAATGCACTCCTCATCCCCATGACCGAATTCTCCATGGGCCTTACCGGTGACATTAACGACATAATGAACGCCCATAACCTGGCGATGGTAGCACTTACCGCAAGGATGCAGCATGAGCGCAACTACAATGACGAGCAGCTTCAGCGACTTACCAAGATGCCGCGCCTGAATATCGACCCCACAAGGGTGGAGATGGGCTGGATCATAGACTTCTGTGCCCAGAGCCTGCGCAATATTGTCATAGGTCTCGGCGGTAGAATGGACGGCTTCACCATGCAGTCCAGGTTTGCTATAGCGGTGAGCTCAGAGCTAATGGCTATGCTCTCCATTGTCCGCGACCTTGCGGACCTGCGGCAGAGGATGGACCAGATTACCGTGGCTTTCGATAGGAGCGGCAAGCCGGTAACCACCGGCGACCTGGAGGTGGGCGGAGCGATGACCGCATGGATGCGAAATACCATCAATCCCACCCTAATGAGCACGGTGGAGTACCAGCCATGTATGGTGCATGCTGGTCCCTTCGCCAACATAGCCGTGGGTCAGTCATCCATCATTGCCGACCGCATCGGACTAAAAATGTTCGACTACCATGTAACCGAGAGCGGATTCGCTGCAGACATCGGCTTCGAGAAGTTCTGGAATGTAAAGTGCCGCGTTAGCGGGTTGAAGCCACACGTTTCAGTGCTTACCACTACTATCCGCGCGCTCAAGATGCACGGCGGCGGCCCCAAAGTGGTAGCCGGCATTCCACTAGCAGAAGAGTACACCAAGGAGAACCTGGGACTCCTTGAAAATGGTTTACCTAACATGGTGCACCACATTAATACAATCAGGAAATCCGGTATGAACCCCGTGGTGTGCGTCAACTGCTTCCACACCGATACCAAAGCAGAGATCGCCATGGTCAGGGAGGCGGCTGAGAAGGCGGGTGCGCGCTGCGCCATGTCAACCCACTGGGCTGATGGCGGCGACGGTGCTCTTGAGCTGGCCGATGCCGTTGTGGAAGCCTGTAACGATAAGTCCGACTTCCAGTTCCTCTATCCCAATGAAACTAAACTACGACAACGTGTTGAGAAGATTGCCAAGGAAGTCTACGGTGCCGATGGCGTATCATGGAGCCCGGAGGCCACCGAAAAGGCAAAGGTTTTCGAGGCGGATGCAAAGTACGATGAGTTCGCCACCATGATGGTGAAGACCCACCTAAGCCTCACCCACGAGCCGGCACTAAAAGGGGTTCCCAAAGGGTGGACCCTGCCCATTCGCGATGTGTTGATCTACTCGGGCGCGAAGTTCTTGTGTCCCTGTGCTGGCACCATAAGCCTGATGCCGGGCACCGCTTCCGATCCCGCTTTCAGAAGGGTCGATGTAGATGTAACGAATGGCAAGGTGTCAGGCCTGTTTTAGAGGCATAGTTACTTAAATTAGAAGGGCGGCGCATAAAGCGTCGCCCTTTTTTTCTTCAACATTGACTGATAATAGGAGATTGCTGAAATAGTCTCAATCAACCCCCTATATCCCCCAATCTTGGGGGATTTTTGAAGCTGGGGGA
>JAIWEW010000114.1:0-4432 GCA_048632005.1 bacterium | reverse complement strand
AAATAGCCTCAGGGATCTATAAATCGCAGACTTATTAAAGTAGACCGCTGAAAAAGAGGTGCAGGGTATTTCCTGCCGGGGGTCTGGGGGTGTCCCCCAGATATAAAAGTCCCCCAAGACTGGGGGATTAGGGGGTTCATTGAGATTGTTTCATCCGCCTCTTACACTTTTACGAACCGTTGACGGAACCGGGTAATCTATATAGTATAAGCTCTGATAAAGGACACAATGCGATGGATACGGTCATTGAGGTCAAGAACCTCTATAAAAGCTACGGCGACGTTAAGGCAGTGACGGGCATTAGCTTCAGCGTATCAAAGGGTGAGATATTCGGTATGTTGGGGCCGAACGGAGCTGGCAAGACAACAACCATGGAGATAGTGGAAGGGATCCGAAATGCCGATTCGGGTGAGGTGGAGGTGCTGGGAATGAATATCAGGCAGCACCAAAGACAGGTGAAGGCCAACATAGGAGTTCAGCTCCAGACCACGTCCCTGTACCCCAGGCTCTCCGTCCGTGAGGTACTTGACCTTTTCGGTAGCTTTTTCCCCAGGCATGTATCGGCAGACAAGCTCATAGAAATGGTAGAGCTGGAAGATAGTAGTAGTAAACGCTGCATTAACCTCTCAGGCGGACAGCAACAGCGGCTATCGGTGGCTCTGGCAATGGTTAACGACCCCAGCATCCTGTTCCTGGACGAGCCAACTTCCGGCCTTGACCCTCAGTCCAGGCATAACATCTGGAAAGTAATCGAATATGTCCGCAGCGAAGGCAAGTCCGTATTTATAACGACCCACTATATGGAGGAGGCAGAACGTCTTTGTGACAGGTTAGCCATAGTCGACCATGGTAAAATCATTGTTACTGACCGACCGAAAACGCTGATTACCCAGCACTTCAAAGAGGAAGCCATAGAGTTTGAACTGGACGAGCATATCGATGAGGAAGTATTTAGACAGATGGCAGGGGTAACCAATGCGCAACTGGAAAATGGCAAGATGATAATCTATTCAAGTGAAGTGCCGATCACCATCTCGGCACTTATGGAACTGGCTAAACAGAGGAATATCCAGCTAACCAACCTGTACGTGCGTCGAGCTACGCTAGAGGATGTTTTTCTCAAACTCACTGGCAGGAAAATCCGGGAATGAACTTATTACTGAAGCTTCTGGTAGCCCACTTCAAGCAATTTATCAGAGAGAAGGCAGCCCTCTTCTGGACCTTTGCCTTTCCCGTTTTCTTCATTCTGATATTTGGCGCTGTATTCAGCGGAGGGGATGATACTACCTTTTCAGTGGGTCTGGTAATGGAAGATAATTCAGAAGTAGCCCAGGAGCTATCCGCAGCTCTACAGGAGCCAGAGGTACTCGAGGTGCAAATCGGCGAACGGGATGCTGAGCTGCAGGCGCTTGAAGACGGCGATCGCAGAGCGGTCATTATCATTATGCCTGACTTTGGAGAGGCAATATCTCAGGGCAACATGGGTGAAATAGAGATATACTATGACCCGACGCAGACCACCACAGCTCAGGTGCTGATACCCATCATCGAAAAGGTCATAGACGGGTTTGACCGCGCCCTATCCCAGGCACCAACACTGATCCATGTCGAAGAGAAGACGCTACAGACACATGACCTTCGCGCCATCGATTACCTGGTACCCGGTATCCTGGCGATGGCCCTGATGCAGCTGGGTATCTTCGCTGCTGTAGAGCTGGTTGCTGAACGAGAGAATAAGGTGCTTAAGCGGCTCGGTGCCACACCATTGAGGCGGTCTACCATGATCATAAGCACCGTCATTTTCCGGCTTATGGTTGCCCTGGTGCAGGCGGCGCTCATAATTATTATCGCAAGGTTGGTGTTCGATGTCCCAATGCTGGGAAGCTGGCTGTTCCTGATAGGCATGGTCATACTGGGAACACTGACCTTTCTAGCTCTGGGTTATTTACTATCGGCCTTTGCCAAAACGGAGCGTACAGCCATGCCGTTGCTCATGTCCATACAGTTCCCCATGATGTTCCTCTCGGGGATTTTCTTCCCCGCCGAGATGATGCCTGACTTCATGATGCCCATAATGAACGCTATGCCGCTCACCTACCTCGGTGATTCCCTGAGGCAGATAATGGTCGGCTCCTCGGCCTTGCACCCGCAATACATCAATGCAGCCGTGCTCGGCGGTTGGCTTGTGGTCTGTTTGATTGGGGCCATCCGTTTCTTCCGCTGGGAATAGCATTTCTATTAGACTGCTGAAAAAGAGGTGCAGGATACTTCCTGCCGGGGGTATGGGGGTGTCCCCCAGCTTTATAAAGTCCCCCAAGAGTGGGGGATATAGGGGGTTGATCAAGACTATTTCAGCAGTCTCTGAAGATACGGACAAGAGGTAATAGCACTTAAATGAAGAAGTTGCGGTATCCACAGCGCCTGAAAGGCTTGATGCCCGCCGGGATGGCATTGAAGCGTGAAAACCTCGGGGCTGACCTGGTTGCGGGGGCCACAACCGCGCTGGTAGGCCTACCCCAGGGCATGGGTTACGCGATTATCGCCGGTATTAACCCCATATACGGGCTTTACACGGCTATCTTCGCTACCATCATCGGGGCCTTCACAACCGGCTCCAGGTTCATGAACGTGGCCTTCAGCAGCGCCCTGGCTGTTGCAGTGTTCAGCGCACTCGAGCCCGTACCGGAGGAAGATGTCCTCCCCTCGCTCTTCGTCCTGACTCTCCTGGTAGGTATTTTCCAACTGATATTCGGCCTTCTGAAGTTTGCCAGGACGACCCGCTGGATCTCACACCCTGTGATTACTGGATTCATTGCAGGGCTAGCTTTGCTAATCATATTGGGCCAACTCGGCGACCTCACAGGCTATTACAGTGATGCGTCCAATAAAATATGGCAAGCATGGGATCTGCTCTTCCATCTCGGCCAGGTCCACCCTGCCACTCTTGCTATTGGAGTTACGTCGATTCTCGTTGTTATCGTTTTCCGGAAGACGCGGCTGAAAAGAATCTCTCTCATTCTCGGGCTTATTATTCCCACCATTTTTATTGGGCTCGTAGATTGGGAAAATGTTATGTTAATTGGCGATATCAGCACGGTGCCCGGTGGCCTTCCATCTCCAATCATCCCCGAGCTCAGATACGCTCCCGGGCTGATAGTTCCGGCTCTGGCACTCGCTATCCTGGCACTGGTTCAGAGTGTGGGTATTAGCCAGAACATACCAGAGCCAGACGGTAAAATCGCTGATATCAATAAGGACTTCAGGGGGCAGGGAATAGCCAATGCGCTTAGTAGTTTTCTTCAGTGCACACCGTCCGGTGGTTCACTTTCCGGAACGGCCCTCAATGTTGGTGCCGGAGCAAGGACCCGTTGGTCAAATGTATTTGCAGGAATAATTATCGGCGTGGTCGTTGTATTCTTTGCCAGCCAGATTGAAGTTATCCCCCTGGCCGCGATAGCCGCGCTGCTGATTATCATCGGCATCGGGTTGTTTAAGGTAAAAGAAATTATTTACGTGTGGAGGTACTCCGCGATTGGGCGCTGGGCGATGGTGGGTACCTTCGCAGCAACTCTGCTCATACCACTACAATACGCCATATTTATCGGCGTCCTGCTATCAATAGGAGTACAGATTCTAAGTTCCAGCCGCCAGATAACCATCTTTGAATTCGTTCCCTTAGGAGACGGTAAATTTGAGGAGAAGCCGGTGCCCAAAGACATGCCAAGCAACAGGGCAACTGTGCTAAATGTTTATGGTGACGTCTACTTCGCAACGGTTGACATCCTTGAGCAGAGTCTTCCATCGTATGTTGGGACACGCAACGCTGTACTAATTTTAAGTCTGCGAGGCCAAAAGGATATGGGAACAACATTTATGCAGATGCTGGAAGGACTTGCGCGAAAGCTTAAGTCGTCACAGAGTATATTGATGATATCGGGAATAGACCCAAAAATAAAAAGGGTCCTCGAGGAGTCAGGTGCGGCCGATATTATAGGACCGGAGAATATTTTCACTGCAACCCCCATTCTGGGAGACGCGTTGAGTCGAGCCATTGAAGCAGCCGAAAGATGGATTCACCGGCTTGATGCAGACGAAGGCCAACCCCCGGGGACCGACTAGCTGATATTCGCTTATGTTATCAATAAGAGACCGCTGAAAAAGTTGTGCCCCGACCCCCAATGTGTCAGAGTCGGGTGTCCGGTGTTGTCATGCTGAACTTGTTTCAGCATCCCTTGGGAGAACCCCCTCTGTTGGGGGGCTGTGGGTCTACGGTCATCATCCGGCAGTTGTTCGAGGTCATCATCCGGCTTGACCGGATGATCCAGATGGGGTGTCCCCCAGCTATAAAAAGTCCCCCAAGATTGGGGGATTAGGGGGTTGACTGAGACTATTTCAGCAGTCTCGTGTGAATTATGACAGACCACTGAGAAAG
>JAIWEW010000113.1:0-4488 GCA_048632005.1 bacterium | reverse complement strand
CCCAGACCCCCGGCAGGAAGTGGCCTGCACCTCTTTTTCAGTAGTCTCTCAATATTCAGCGCTTACCAGCTTCGCCACCTTGCGCCCCAATCGCACACTGTAGTTCATGCCCCTGTCCTCAGGGTATATCTGGGTGGTGTTCGCCAGGTACAGGTTGGAAATCGGTGTGCGGTGCTCCGGAATACGAGATGAGTAGTTGGTGGTAATGACCGGTTGCCCCACATCATCGCGGAAGAGATAGTGTCCTTCGACCCAGCAAGGATCGAACTCGGGATTGATTTTTCTCAAATGTGGCAGGTACTCCTGCAGAAGTTCATCTGAACCCAGTAAGTAGAGGGGGTTGTCATGCGACAGGTAGTTTGATATATATACTATCCGTTTTCCCCCATAGACCGAGGGTTCCATGAAATTGGTGTGTTCGATGAGGGCGACAAAGGGGATTGAGGCATCGCTGATATTCATCCAGTAGATATGCGAGAGAGGCTGTTTCAAGATCAACACCATCACCATCGCTCCCTGATAGCGTACGCCTGCCAGTTTCCCAGCATATTCAGCAGGTAACTGAGGTGCTATATCGAGAAAGACAGGCGAGGGTACAGTGGCAATAGTAATGTCACAGTGGTGCATCTGCTGTTTCTCCTTGCCCTCCACCCCCTTCTCCCCCACCAGAAACCCAACTGCCTTTTCGTCCTCAATGATTATATTGCTAACCGGAGCAGATGTATGAATCTCCCCACCGTACTCAATGATTCGCTGTTTAATGGTATCGATGAGCAGCCCATAACTGCCCTTTAAATAGCCGAGGCGCTCCTTCTCCCCCTGGCGTGAGGAAAGGCGAAGATGTATCTTCCCCCAGAGCCAGACCATGCCAACCTCGTCACAGCTCGTCCCAAACTTATTCCTTAATAAGGGTCCCCACACGACTTCGTAGTTGCGTCTCCCCCCATACTTAGTGAGCCATTCCCGGGCGGTTATCCCTTCCATCCTGGGCCAATTCTTGTAGCGCCTGAGGAAAAGTGAAACCAGCCCCAGGCGTACCCGGTCGACTAAACCTAACGGGCTGAACTTGAGAAGCTCCATCGGGGTAACAAAATCGTATATCCTCCCACCGTGAAAGAATCCCACCTTGGAGTCCAGCCACAGCAGCTGCTCGCTGAGACCCAGTTCATCGATCAACTGGATTATGTCAACATCACTGGTGAAGATATGGTGATAGAATCGCTCCAGGCGCTCACCTGACACGTCAAATGTACCAACTTGCCCGCCAAGCTCCGCCTGTTTTTCGAAGACAGCTACTTTGTGCCCCCCCTTACTGAGCTCATAGGCTGCGGTGAGCCCGGCGATCCCGCCACCGATAATACCTATGTTCATTCAGCGCCTCCCCGTGCGTCATTCTTCTCCTCTAATCTTTGCCGCCCGCGAGTTATCTGCGCCAGGGAGAGGTTCTCCATCCATAGGAATACGAACCCGGGCGGAATTGTCAGCATAAGTATGAGAGCATGCGATACCAGTGTGTAAGAGCTAGCGACACCAACAGAGATGCCAAAGGCTATCAGGATTTGCTGTAAAGCGAAATCGAAAGGCCCCAAACCACCTTGAGTCATCAGCAGCACCCAGGCCAAGTTGGCAACTGACACAGCCAGTAAATAGACATAGAATGGTAGCCCTAAATCGAAGGCAAAGCCCACCATATAAAACAACCCCGCCTCGCAGAGCCAGACCAGCGCGGCCAATATGAATACGATAAAGAGCTGGCCCGGGCTACGCATTATCCCCAATCCTTCGATAAGAAGGAGCAACCACCGCTCTGTCCTCTCCCGCAACCGCTTAGGCAAGAAGCGCAGAACCACATTGATTGCGGCTTGAGCGAGCCTTGGTGAGGAAACCAAGACTAAGGATAATACCAGTGACACTATAAAGAGACCGGACGTGATATAAATGACCTGCTGGAGCAATCCTTCTAAAGGAACAAAAAAGGAAATTATCGCTGCAAAGAGTATGAGTATCACCCCATCTGATATCTGCTCCACCACCATGGTGCCTCCAACGGCCATCTTGCTTACGCTCTCCTTTTCCCCGAGTATATAGGCCCGAGCAACTATACCCAGACGGGCAGGCAGGATGTTGTTTACCAGCATGCCGATTACGATGAGCGGGAAAATTCGGATAGAGGAGAAACTCCCCAGGGGTTTCAAGACGAAGCGCCAGCGTACTGCGCGAAAATATACGCCCAAATAATAGAACAGTATTCCGGGTAGAAGAAAGAGATAATTTGCTTCGCCCAGCGCCCGGCCCATCTCGCCAATGTCATCACGGACTTGATAGATAAAGAGGAACAGGAAAATGAGGGTGATTACCAGGCCAATCCAGAAACGGCGATTTTTCAACAATTAATCCTCTCCCAAGCCGCTATCATGACATTTATATATCCTTTTTTCAAGAGCCTGCTGAAATACTCTCAATCAATCCCCCGATATCCCCAACCTTGGGGGGCTTCTAAAGCAGGGGGGTACTCCCAGACCACCAGCAGGAAATATCCTGCATCTCTTTTTCAGCGGTCTCTTCAAGATGGGCAACATAGCATGCTACTGATTGCCTATTAGAAGGTCGAGAAGTTCCCCTTGTGTTAGATCAGTGACCTTGCCAAAGACCATCGACATGGGATGGTCGAATACTGTGAATGTCTCATCGGCATAGCCCATGTTAATAATGATACCACCAGGGGAGCAAATATCCATCCCCTCCGGCACGGGTAGCTTCGAACGGGTGAACGTATTATCCATGAAGGTTACGCCGAGAAAGCTTGGGTAGGAGGTGGCGCAGTAGACCATCTCGAAGCCAAGCTTCCCTGCAAACAGAAGCTCATGGTATTTGGAGCCTAGAGGGTAACGCTCCGTCAACCGGGGGATGGTTCCATATGCCCTGTTCGTGAACACGATGACGTAATCGGCATCATGAAGCTGCCCGGCTATTTTCTCCATTTTCTCAGGGCTATCCTCATCATAGAGGCGAAGCGTGACTACCTGATAGGGACCTAAGTAAAGTAGATGTTCCCAATCTTCCACTGCCACTATCTCTTCTTTATCAACATTAGTGTTTGCCCAGTCAGTCGCCTGCACTACAGGATGTGGCTTCGAATAGATACTTACGTGGGCAAAAGAGTAGAACACTGAAGACGCAACAACCAGCACAATAACGCCGATAATGAAAGGTCGCCAATTCCCCGTCAACCGCTCATACAAGGTCGATAATAAATAGGCAGCAACCAGGCAGAGGAAGGGAACCAGCGGTAATACATACCGTATGAACTTGACCTCCATGACGCCAACTATTAAAAAGAAAGGTAATATCCAGCTGAGAAGTAAAAGCTCAGATTTTCGATGTCGCTTTATTGCCAGGGCTAGAGTGAACAGGAGGCCAGCACAAGCTGCTATCGCAAGGGGCAAGCCCATGCCCCAAATAGACAGATGCCTTATGTGATAAAGGAATGGGGTGGTGTCAATAAATTGCCGAGTCCAGGGCAAGTCAGAGGCCCGAGTGACTACTGCATCCCTGACCCAACCGGTTTGGGCTACAAACTCGTTCCAGTCGATGAAGATATAGGGCTCGGTGACGACGATAGTAATTATCGCCACAGGGACGACAATCGCCAGCCCTTTCAGGCTACTCTTGATGTGGCGTGGCCTGAAAGAAGATCTGGTGATACTATCGCTCTGGCTGTTAAAGCACCGCAAAGCGTACGCAGTAACTATAACTCCCAAGAGGATGACCGCAGTCAACTTAGTAGCTATAGCTAAGCCTAAGCCAAGCCCAATTGGCACAGCAGCCCACAGGGTATGACTACTGGAGTTGCTTATAACTCTTGCCGAGAATAGAACAGTTAGAACAACGAAGAAAGTGAACATTGAATCTACAGTGCAGAAATGGGCCTGCTGAATGGATAACACGGTGAAGGCAGCAAAGATAGCGGCCAGAAGTCCGGTGCGATGGTTGTAAAGCCGCCTACCCAATAGATATATGAGCAATACAGTTCCGGTATCGAAAACGGCTGACATGCCACGTCCTACAAATCTCAAATCAAAGCCAGCCAGGCTCTCATTGAAGTTGGACAGGATGCTGCCAGTGCCCTTGAGGAGATAAAATGGAAGGCTTCCATAGCTAAAGAAATGCGGATTGAGGGGGCTTTGCTGGGGGTCCAGGAGCTGAGTGAGAGAGAGTGGCCAGTCAGGCAGATGAATTCTCCAGGCCGCTGCCAGGACTGCATGTTCGTCGGGGTGGAGAATGTTGCCTTGGTCCCAGGCAATGCCGTACAAACGGAGGCCCAGCGCAAACAGGAGTACTATGCCGAGAGGGATCGCGACTCGAAGGTTAATTGAAGGAAATTGCTGAAATAGTCTCAATCAACCCCCTAATCCCCCAATCTTGGGGGATTTTATAAGCTGGGGGACACCCCCAGACCCCCGGCAGGAAGTATCCTGCACCTCTTTT
>JAIWEW010000112.1:0-4547 GCA_048632005.1 bacterium | reverse complement strand
CAATCTTCTCTTTCGATCCACGGATTAAATGAATAGTAGCAGGATTGACAAACGAGTAACGACACGTTAGGATTCTTATACTCGCCATCATGTAATGGGAGAGATAAAAGTCACATACAAAGGTCATAACCTCGCTTAGAATGTGTTCTGAAGTTGGAGCTGAGAGTTGATACAGACTCAATCACAAAGAGAAGTGAATACAAATAAGATCGAGGCAAGCTATGAGACCAGGTTCTAGAGAGTATCTTGTTTAAAGCTCCTGAAGCCAGGCCAAAAAGGCTGATATTCGTATCAAGTAACAAGATTCACTGTTCCGCTTTTAAAATATTATATAAGGAGGAAAAAATGAGTACCAAAGAGGTTAAGGTATATTCCACCCAAACTTGACCGTGGTGCAAGAGGACCAGTATGTTCCTCGATCAGCATAATATCGCCTATCAGGACTTCGATGTCGCTGCAGATAGTGCAGCCCGTGAGGAGATGGTGAAGAAGACGGGTCAGATGGCAGTGCCTGTCATTGAAATCGATGGCGAGTTCATCGTGGGGTTCAACGAAGCGCAGCTCAAAGAAAAATTGGGTCTCTAATTAAACCGGAATAACATATGCGTGATCTTATTATTATTGGTGGCGGTCCAGCGGGGATGACGGCAGCGGTTTACGCTGCCAGGAAGCGTATAGATGCCCTGTTCCTCAGTAAGGACATTGGAGGGCAAGGTATGTGGGCAGCAAGTGTAGAGAACTATATGGGCTATCAATATATTGAAGGCTTTGAGCTAATGCAGAAGTTCGAGGAGCAGGTGAAGCAGTTTCCGCTGGAGCAGAAGATTGGTGAGGAAGTAGTTGCTTTGTCCCGGCTGGACACTGGATTTGAGGTCAAGACAGCTAATGGCGAAAGCTATCAGGCAAAGGCCGTGATCGTAGCCACCGGAAAGCGCCCGCGCCCGCTCAATGTACCTGGAGAGGAGCATCTTATCGGAAGAGGGGTGACCTATTGCGCTGTTTGCGATGGCCCGCTCTTTACCGGGCAGAAGGTGGCCGTTATCGGCGGGGGTAATTCCGCCCTGGAAGCTGCCTATGACATGGTGAAGATTGCAGAGCACGTCTATCTTGTGTCGCTGGCGACATTTACCGGCTCCCAGATACTTATTGACAGAGTTGTGGATTCCCCCAACCTTACCGTGTTTATAGAGCACGAGGTAATAGCGATAGAGGGTGAAAGCCGTGTGGAGGCTATAGTCATCAGGGACCTGAAAAGCGACGAGGAAAAGAGGCTCAAGGTTGGTGGCGTTTTTGTCGAGATCGGGCTGTTACCCAACTCCGAGTTAACCGGTAGAATAACCAGGCTCAATGATCTCGGTGAGATTGAGATAAATTGTGCCAATGAAACGGGGGTGCCCGGTCTCTTCGCCGCCGGGGATGTGACCAATGTTGTGGAGAAACAGATAGTGGTCGCCGCCGGCGAAGGTGCCAAGGCAACACTCCAGGCGCACAAGTATATCCAGCGATTATAAGGAGGTAGAAATGGGTTTATTTTTTACTGGCAGTGAACTTGTAAATATCGCCGTTGGGATCGAACAGAGCGGAGCCGCTTTTTACGACTCCCTGGCACAATCTGCCAAGGATGAAAAATCCAGGAGTATGTGGGAGTATCTGGCTCTCGAAGAGACAAAGCATATCGAGATCTTCCGGCGTATGCTGGGCTCGTTGTCAGACTATGCACCACCGGAGACCTACACTGAAGAGTATGACCTTTATCTGAGGGCGCTTATCGACTCCGCTGTATTCCGCAATGATGATGATGCCCGCAGAATAGCACAGAAGGCAGGTAGTGCATCCGAAGCTATTTTAATTGCTCTCAGCGCAGAAAAGGACTCTATCCTGTTCTACTTGAACCTGCGTGAACTGGTTCTCCGTCCACAACGTGAGGCAGTAGACAGGGTAATCGAGGAGGAGAAAGCTCACGTGAGACAGCTTTCTGACCTGTTGAAGGGCTTCAGTAAGCAATGATAAGGAGACATAGTTGAGGATCCTGGGAATAATGGGAAGCCCGAGGATAAAGGGCAATACCGATCTGCTACTCGATGAAGCGTTGAAGGGAGCCCAGAGCCAGGGGGCATATGTCGAGAAAATCATCGTAGATGAACTCGAGATAGCTCCCTGCCATGAAAATTACGGTTGCCTTGCGGATGGTAACTGCGTTATTAGAGACGATATGGATAGCATATATCCCAAGCTCCTTGAGGCTGATGTGGTAATCATTGCCTCGCCGATATTTTTCTACGGGTTGACCAGCCAGGTTAAGGCGCTCATTGACCGTTGCCAGGCGCTGTGGGCACGAAAATACGTCCTTAAGCAGAACCCGCCCGATACGGGGAGAAAAGGCGCCTTTATTGCTGTTGGGGCAACAAAAGGCAAGAAATTGTTTGACGGATCTATATTGACGGTCAAATATTTCTTCCAGACGATCGGTGTCGAGTATGGCGAAGAGCTTCTTGTCCCAGGCGTGGATAAGCAAGGAGAGATCATGGATCATCCAACCGCTCTAACAGACGCGTTTGAACTGGGCAGCAGGATCGCTCAAAGATAGCGCTCTTTCTGGTGACGGAATAATAAAATATAACAGGGAGGTCTAATATGAAGTCGGTATGTCCCGGTCAAGATTTCAGGAACCTGCGGGTGGAGCTCTACAAGTGCCCGAAATGTGGTGCGGAGGAGGAGATCTTCTCCAACGAGACTAAGGCGAAGTGCCACGAGTGCGGTGAGTGGATTTACAAGGAGAAGCTCCCTTCATGCATCGACTGGTGTGCTTCAGCTCGCGAGTGCTTAGGAGAGGAGAGATGGAAGAGTTTGACGGGCTGCGAGTAGCGGCAACTTTTAGACAGGAGGTGACCCCATGAACGAAAAACTGGAAATGGAAATTCAGGATTCTCTGGTCGACGGTAAGCTTCCCTGTGCTGTGGCTTTTAGTATAGCGAAGAAGCTGAAAGTTAGCCCCAGAGAGGTTGGCGATACAGCGAACAGAATAAATATAAAGATCAAGAGCTGCCAGCTGGGCTGTTTCCCATAACAACTGCTCCCTATTTGGATCCTGACGCAGGCTAATAATTTACGGAGGTCTTAAATGGCAACAAAGGTATTGAGGAAAATCATCAAAATAGACGAGGAGAAGTGCGACGGCTGCGGCATGTGCGTACCCGCCTGCGTCGAGGGTGCCCTTCAGATTATCGACGGTAAGGCTAAGCTCGTCAGCGAGACTTACTGCGACGGCCTCGGCGCTTGCCTGGGGGATTGTCCCCAAGGTGCCATAACTATCGAGGAGCGAGAGGCCGATGTTTTCGATGAGGAAGCGGCCATGCAGCACATGAAGCATGAGGCGCATCTCAAGGAGGAGCTTCCCTGCGGCTGCCCCTCGGCTACTGTTACGCAGTTTGAAAGGCAGGATGCAACCGCAACTGCCCCGGCCGATGAGATTTGCCAGCAATCAATGCTCGGCCACTGGCCGGTCCAGCTCACCCTCGTACCCCCTACAGCGCCGTTTCTCCAGGGGGCTGACCTGGTGCTGACTGCGGACTGTGTACCCTTCGCCTACGCCAACTTCCACCATGACTTCATAAAGGATCACGCTCTATTGGTGGCCTGTCCAAAACTGGACGACTTCCAGGCCCACCAGTCGAAATTGACGGACATTTTACGCAGTTCGAATGTAAAGAGCCTTACTATAGTATACATGGAGGTACCCTGCTGCGCCGGTCTGGTGCATATGGCAAAGCAGGCCATAGGCGCAAGCGGCAAGGATATTCCCCTAAAGGAGGTAATGGTAGGGATAAGGGGTGACGTAATCTCCTGAAGATTTACACGATTAAGAAGAATGTAGTGCTGATTCTCATCGGCTGTCTTGCGATTAGTGGCAGGGGAAGAGAATATCTCGGCTGTGCAGAGGTCACCCAGGACATTACAGGCCTAAGAAATCAAATGTGACAAGAGGCTATGGATGTCTCGACAAAGTATATCGGAGGTGTATAATATGGGTGTAGAAAAGGTGGGAGAAAAATACAGGTGCAATATCTGCGGTAATGAGGTAACGGTAACCAAGGCCGGCGGTGGTACGCTGGTCTGCTGCGGCCAGGATATGCAGAAAATACAATAATAACAGAGCTGACCCAGCCCCCTTTCATTTTTTATCGTTCTTAATGAGAAAGACCGCTGAAAAAGAGGTGCAGGATACTTCCTGCTGGGGGTCTGGGGGTATCCCCCAGCTTTAAAAGTCCCCCAAGATTGGGGGATTAGGGGGTTGATCAATACTATTTCAGCATTCTCTATTTGATGGAAAACTAAATACGTCGGGGTATAACTATATACTTCCGAGCGTACTATAAGGGGCTAATTTAGTGTTTATTGCAAACATCCAAACACGAGCAATGGTCACGACGATATGGAACTATATCGAGGTATTAAAGCCACGCGAAACTGTCTTGCTTGCTTTCATCGGCTTTTGCTCCGCGGTTATCGCCGGCGGGGGCCAACCACCAATAGACACGCTACTCCTC
>JAIWEW010000111.1:0-4554 GCA_048632005.1 bacterium | reverse complement strand
ACTGAAAAAGAGGTTCAGGATACTTCCTGCCGGGGGTCTGGGGGTGTCCCCCAGCTTTAAAAAGTCCCCCAAGATTGGGGGATATAGGGGGTTGATTGAGACTATTAACGTAATAGCTTCTATAGATTGGTTGCCCGATCCAGCAAACGTTTCCACCGGGCATTTACCCGCTCCTGAAGTTCACTAATCTGTTCTTCGGTAATTATACTGAACCTTCCCTGTTCCATGAGGTATTCTCTCACTGGCCGCAGACTCCCTTTCCGGGCAATGGATTCGCTGGCCGAGGTGAGGCGAAAAGCCCCGTCTTCGACCTCATAAAGCACAGTCCAACCGGTTTGTACGGCGAGTTCGCCCATTCTTATGGTATCACTGAAGGAAAAGCGCCACCCCGGAGGGCAGGGTGTAAATACGTGTATAAATCTGGTTCCCCTTATCGCCTTTGCTTTTCTGACTTTTTCGTAAAGGTCCAGGGGATGCGTAGCACTGGCGGCAGCCACGTAGGGGATGCCATGCGCTTCCATTATCGCTAGCATATCTTTCTGGTTTTGCTGCTTGCCCAGCATGGGAGTGGTGCCTGAAATAGCGCCAAGCGGTGTGGAACCTGAGCGCTGATTTCCGGTGTTCATGTAGCCTTCGTTATCGTAGCAGATAAAGATGAAATCCTCCTGCCTTTCAGCAGCACCGCTCAACGCCTGGATTCCTATATCGTACGTGCCTCCATCACCGGCGATAGCTAGTACGGTTACTTCTTTTCTGCCCAGGGCTTTCAGTCCGGCAACCAGACCGGTAGCCGATGCCCCGGTGGAGGCGAATGGCGTGTTTACACAGGGGACATCAACCGAGGTTACCGGATACATGCCATGCAGTACTGTAAGGCAACTGGCTGGCACCGTTACTATAACCTGACCTTCCAGCGCTTTGAGTATATGACGATAGGCGAGAGATAAGGAACACCCGGGGCATGTCCTGTTACCCGGCAGGATATATTCTTTTTCGGTCAGGTTGACAGCATTAGTTTTCAATGGGCAAGCCCTTTCACATGTGACATATCCATTCCGGATATTCGATATTTGGACCGCCTTCTTCAAGCGATGGAAGCGATTTGCGAACCGCGTCTGCTATCTCTCTGGCTTTGACATCACGTCCACCCAGTCCGACAATAAAGTTGCGAATTACTGCCTTTACACGACTTCCATAAAGCGCTGATTTAATTTCTGAGCAGGTGGCTCCTTCCGACCCATAGCTGATATTCTTGTCGAAAACCACGATAAGACGGGATTTACTTAGCGCTTTAATCAAATAGTCTTTAGGGAAAGGTCTAAATACCCTCAGGCTCAGGACACCGACCCTGTAGCCTTCTTCCCGGAGCATGTCGGCGGCTACCGTTGCCTCCATCGCCAGGCTTCCCATGGCCACAATAACTACTTCAGCATCATCCAGCCTGTCTTCCCAGAACATATTAGCGTAATTTCTTCCGAATAATTGATCGAACTCCTGGCCTACCTTGATTATGGTTTCCCTTGATTTCTGCAGAGCCTCCTGGAGGAGATACCTCAGCTCCATATATCCATGGCAGAGCATACCCTCAGCATTAACCCTGGGATTTGCCAGTGTGACAAGATTATAGTTTCGGGGATTGGCCGGGTCCAGTATCGTGTGCGGCTTGTACGGAGGAAGAAATCTATCGACATCCCCTTGCGGAGGGACATCCACCGGCATTTCGGTATGGGATAAGATATATCCGTCGTAGCATACCATAACCGGTACATAGACAGTCTCGGCGATCTTATAAGCCTGGATCACCGAATCCACTATTTCCTGGTTGTTTCGAGCATATATTTGTATCCAGCCTGTATCCCGCTGGGATATAGAGTCCTGCTGGTCATTTTGCACATTCCAGGGGGCCCCGATGGCACGGTTAACACAGGCAAGGACCACGGGGAGGCGTGTCCCTGCAGCCCAGTGCAGCATCTCATGCATATAAGCGAGACCGTGTGAACTGCTGGCGGTGAAGGTCCTGGCTCCTACAATGGAAGCTGAAGTGCATACAGCCATTGCACTATGCTCGCTCTCAACGGCAATGTACTCGGCCTTAAGATCTCCTCCTTCCACAAATTCAGAGAGGCTTTCGGTGACCGGTGATTGGGGAGTAATTGGGTAGGCAGCTATCACCTGGACGCGGCTGAGCTTCGCTCCCAGGGCAGCAGCGTGATTGCCATCAAGTATCTGTATATCAGCTTTTCTATCTAGCTTATTATTTATCAAGATCGGTTCAATTAGTCCTGTTCGGAACAGAACTCCCCTTCATTTACCATGGTTATCGCCTGTGCCGGGCATACCTGCATGCATATTCCGCACCCTTTGCAGTACTCCAGGTCTATCTGAACAGGTATGGTTTTACTGATAAGAGCCTCCGGGCAATAAAGCCAGCATATAAAACAGGATGCCTTACCGCGCTTGGCCGGGATGCATTTGCCCGGATCAATTACTGGACGTGAGGTGCGCCATTCACCTGTCTTACCTGCTTCGCCTATGCCCGGCGACGATTCACTGCATATATGCGTGCAACTCCTGGCTACCATGACTTCATTTCACCTCATTTTATACAGCTTGGTTATTTCGTAGGTCTTGGTGATTGCGGCGAGGTTTATATCGATAGTATTGTTAGAGAACCTTTCTCTTATTACTTTCTCCAAACTTGCCATGTCTACTATTTCAGTGGCGCGGATAAATGCGCCCAATATTGCTGTATTCACTACTGTAAGTCCAGAGACTATCAAACCCAGTTCCTGGCATACCCTGGTGGCATCAGCAGAAGCGATATTGAAATCACCATAACACTTAAGCTCTTCTGGGTGCTGCTGGGAATTCACCACCAGCCATCCTTCTGAATTTAGACCACTGATTGTATCTGGATCCTTGAGCAAGGTATCGTCCAGTACTACCACTACGTTTGGTTTTTCCACCTGCGACATGACCATCACTGTTTGCGGGGAAATCCGGGTCGACGCGCTCACCGGTGCCCCTCTCCTCTCGGCACCGAACGATGGTGCAGCTGTTACTCCATGATAGCCTGTCAGGTAGGCGGCCTGTGCTGTTATCTTGGCAGCCGTTATGGCCCCCTGGCCACCCCGGCCATGCCATCTTATCTCATACAACTTTGTATTTGTAAAGGATTTCTGCACCATGCTAATAATTCCAGTGGTTAATATATTACAAAGGGCGTGAATTCATGGTAACGCTCTTTACTTGGATATGTCAAATTTGGAATGCTCTCCTCAATCTGTGTATCTAAAGAGAATATTGCCCGACCCCTTCCACAAACATTCAAAAGAAGCTAGCGCTAAATTAAGCCGATTCGCTTGGATTATCACCCATCAGGCTCTCCTATAAATATGAACACACGGATTAAGTGTGTTGGACGAATATGGCAAGTTGACAAACGGAGGGTGGGGGAGTTACTCTATTCGCACACGAGAACGATTGTCAATATACCTGCTGCTGATCCTGCGAAGAAAGGTACGATATAGTTATAATCGTCTTAAGGGGGTAGTATTATGGCAGATTCGAATGCAAAGCCAAAAAGGATGACCAGGGCCTTTTCCCTCTGTGCGCTGGCATATGTCATTGCCTTATGTGTTGCTATTCTTGTCGGATATGCGCTAGGAGACCGGCATCCGATCTGGATTGTTTTCACCGCAGATATCGCGGCTACACTGGTCATTTATACTTTTGCCCGCGTGTTCCGGAATGCAAGCTTTTATGATCCGTACTGGAGTGTCGCCCCGCTTGCTATTGCGTTGTACTATATATTAGTAGCCTCATCGGGAGACGTGGTTTTTATACGTCAGGTGCTTGTTGTCACCCTCGTATTTATTTGGGGCATTCGACTGACTCTTAACTGGGCCAGACAATGGCGGGGACTGGGCCATGAAGACTGGCGATATGCGAATTTCAGAAGCAAATCTAAGGGTTGGTTCTGGTTTGTTGAATTAACTGGGATAGAAATGATGCCAACGATAATCGTTTTTCTCGGTTGCCTATCTCTCTACCCTGCCCTGGCTACCGGGACCAGCCCATTCGGCGTGCTAGACTGGATTGCGATTGTGGTTACTGCCGGTGCAATTATCCTCGAAACAACGTCCGACGAACAGCTAAGAAAATTTGTTAAAGCAAACCCGAAGCCTGGCAAGATTATGTCAACAGGTTTATGGGCCTATTCGAGGCATCCAAACTACCTTGGAGAGATAATGTTATGGTGGGGACTCTTCCTATTCGCACTATCTGCTGATCTTTCTTATTGGTGGGTAGTCGTTGGTCCGGTAGCTATGACCTTACTCTTCATATTTATCAGTATTCCAATGATGGATAAAAGGAATTTGGAAAGAAAGCCGGGATATGAGGAGCATATGAAGAAGGTTCCTGCACTGTTTCCGTGGTTTCCGAAAAAGTAATCGGCTACTGGATAGCGAGTGTGGGCATGGTAGATCTAAGTGAATCCGCTGAAAAAGGGGTGCAGGATAGTTGCTTCCGGGTATCTGGGAGTTTCCCTCA
>JAIWEW010000110.1:0-4573 GCA_048632005.1 bacterium | reverse complement strand
AATCAACCCCCTAATCCCCCAATCTTGGGGGATTTTTTAAAGCTGGGGGACACCCCCAGACCCCCGGCAGGAAGTATCCTGCACCTCTTTTTTAGCGGTCTCTAATAGAAGATGCTTGGCTTTTTGTATTGGGCTCCGCGTAGAAATTAAGCTATATTCCTGAAGACGATGTGCTTGAGCCAGGTATCCGATGGCGCGGGAAAGTCGGAGCGGAAATGAGCACCGCGACTCTCTTCTCGAATCAGCGCCGCCTCGGCCATCAGCCGCCCCGCCAGAATAATGTTAGCGAGCTCACGGAAGGGACGGTCGACAGGCTTATCAATAGCCCTTTGCCACGAGGCGAGTACAGATGCCGCCTCCTCCAAGCCCTCTTTGGAGCGCACCATCCCCACGTTGTCCCACATAAGAGACTGAAGCGCTAACAGGCTGGGGCGAGGAACCTCCACTGAGGTCTTTCTCCGCTTTCTATCTCTCAAGGAAAAGCATTTCCGCTTGCTGGCATCAGGGGGCTTAACCCCTTCCTGCTTTCTTTCAAGGATGCGCTTGGTAAAAACCACCACTTCGAGGAGCGAATTGGATGCCAGCCTGTTGGCACCATGTACACCTGTAGATGCCGTTTCTCCACAAGCGAAGAGCCCGGCGATATTGGTCTCCCCCCAGACATTCGTCTTAACCCCACCCATCATATAGTGAGCGGCAGGCGCTACCGGGATGGGAGTCTCGGTAATGTCGAGGCCATTCACCAGGCAGAAGCGATATATATGAGGGAAGCGCGCAGTAACCCGGCGCGAGGGCAG
Organism: bacterium; assembly: GCA_048632005.1. Classification (GTDB taxonomy): domain Bacteria; phylum Chloroflexota; class Dehalococcoidia; order E44-bin15; family E44-bin15; genus JAAXQM01. The sequence continues at coordinate 3,776 of JAIWEW010000110.1, read as the reverse complement.
ATGGGTTACATCGAGGAAGACACGGTCGCTCCCCGCCTTATTCATCTCCGTAAGTATTCCGCGCGCCACAATGTCCCGGGGCGCTAGATCTCCCTCTGCGGCGTAATCGTACATGAACTGGCGCCCCTCCATATTGCGCAGGATTCCCCCCTCACCCCTAACCGCCTCGGAGATGAGGAACGGGGTCACACCGGGGAGGCGAAGCGCTGTAGGATGGAACTGAAAGAACTCCATATCGGTGATCTCTGCACCGGCGTCATAAGCGAGGGCAACGCCGTCAGCGGTAGCGGTATCGGGATTTGTGGTGAATTTGAAAAGCCGCCCCCCACCACCACTTGCCAGGATTACAGCTCCAGAGCGGAATTCTTCCACTGTACCGGTACGGCTATCAAGTGCCCTCACCCCCTGAACCACACCATCATCAACGATAATCTCGGTAGCGAGGCAATATTCCAGGATGACAATTTTAGACTGCTTCGCTATACGGCTTAATGTAACCTCGATATGCTCGCCGGTGGCATCGCCGCCGGCATGCAGTATGCGGGGCACGCTGTGAGCCGCCTCTTTAGTAAGGGCTACTGCGCCATCTACCGTATCAAAGTGAACATCGAAATTGATCAGGTCGGCAATGCGGTCGGGGGCTTCATTGACGAGGATGCGCACCGCTTCCTCATCGCACAAGCCAGCCCCGGCGGCAATAGTGTCCTGATAGTGGAGTTCCGCTGAATCGCCTATCCCGATAGCGGCGGCAATCCCCCCCTGAGCATGCCTGCTATTGCAATCATTAATGCCGGCCTTGGTTAGCAGGAGCACGCTCCCCCTCCCCTGCGCCAGCAGCGAAGTATATAGCCCGGCGATGCCACTGCCCACGATAATATAATCGTACTGGTTCATCTGAAAGCCCTCTCTATATTACTGCGAGCATGCGGTCGAGGGCAAGCTTTGCTGCTACCCTCACATCCTCGGGAACCTTTACCACATTTCGCCGCTGCTCCATTGTCTTCACAACACTCTCCAGTGAGGTCCTCTTCATATCGGGACAGAGCAATCCTGTGGTAAGCAAATGGAAGGTTTTCTCAGGGCTCTCCCGGCGCATGCGATGAATTATTCCTTCCTCGGTGCCAATGAGAAAAGTCTTAGCGTCACTCTCTTTGACATAGCGGATCATCTGTGAGGTGCTGAGCGCCCCGTCCGCCCGCGCGATTACCTCAGAGGCGCACTCAGGGTGCACCAGCACCACGGCATCGGGGTGAAGCTCCTTGCCAAGCTCGATATGCCGGGGAACCAGCCGCTGATGAGGGGGGCAGAAGCCTGGATACAGGATCATCCGCTTATCGGTCTTTGCAGCGATATAGTGCCCCAGGTGCTGATCAGGGACGAAGATGATCTCTTCATGGGAGAGCGATTCCACTACCTCGAGACCGTTGGCCGACGTGCAGCAGATATCGCTCTGTGCCTTGACCGCTGCAGTGGAGTTCACATAGCAGACCACAGCAGCATTGGGATACCGTTCCTTCCACTCCCTAAGGTCCACCTCACCAATCATGTCCGCCATAGGGCAGCCAGCATCCGCCTCCGACAGGAGCACCGTGCACTCCGGGTTGAGGATAGCAGCGCTCTCCGCCATGAAATGGACCCCGCAGAATACGATAACCTCGGCATCGACCTGGGTGCATCGGCGCGCGAGCTCCAGGGAATCGCCCACGAAATCAGCGATATCCTGCACCTCCGGGCGCTGATAGTTGTGGGCCACAATCACCGCATTCAGCGATTTTTTAAGCCTATCAATCTTATCCCGAAGCTCGATCCATTCCAACCCGATTTCCCCCTGTAAAGCTCTTATGACTCTAAGCCCTAATTTGACTGCCCTGCGATAATGCCCTGAAGCGACCAGGGGCTTGTTTTCTCGATTTTTACATTAACGAGCTGTCCCGTGTGGACAGCTTCATCCACGAAAAAAACGAGCTTATCCGTCCTGGTTCGCCCCCACCATTTCCCTTTTTGCCGCCCTTCAACCAGGACTTCAACTATTTGCCCCAAAAGCTTTCCATTGATCTCGGCAGCGATGCACTCCTGAAGCCCCTCAACCATCTCCCTACGCCTAACCTTCTCCGCAGCAGAGACATCGTCGTGAAGCTTCCGCGCAGCGATGGTCCCCTGTCGCGGAGAGTAGCAGGCTACATGGACCGTATCGAATCTGAGCTCACCGAGAAGATCGTAGGTTTTACGAAATTGCCCCTCGCTCTCCCCGGGGAATCCAACGATAACATCAGTGCTTAGTGCAATGTGGGGAATAGACTGGCGTATTCTCTGAATAAGCCCAACGTATTGCTCTACGGTATAGCCCCGCCTCATCGCCTGTAGAATATCATTGTCTCCCGCCTGAAAGGGGAGGCTCAAGTGCTCACAGACTTTTTCTAGCCGCGCCATTCTTTCGATTAGACGTGGGTTCATATCCTTGGGGTGAGAGGTCAGAAAGCGTATCCGAGCGAGACCATTGATGCAGTTCAGCTCCGTTAAAAGGTCGGCAAGTGTAGGCTTTGCCTGCAGGTCGTGACCGAAAGAGTCGACATTTTGCCCGAGCAGAGTGACCTCAGTGACACCACATCTCACCAGCTCTTCAACCTCGCAGACGACCTCCGCCATGGGGCGGCTACGCTCCCTCCCCCTTCGATAAGGCACGATGCAGTAGGAGCAGAAGTTATTGCAGCCCTGAATGATATTCACGAAGGCGCTGGGTTTAGGCCTATGGACAATCAAACCTGAATCCATTCCCTTAGGAACCAACCCCCGATCCTCAAGGAATTGGGACAGTTCGGAAAAAGCCTGCGGTGCGAAAAACAGGTCTATATGAGGAAAGCGACTCCTGAGGCCATCGACCCTTGAGCCCACGATGCAGCCGGTGAGGGCGAGTATCTTACCTCTCTTTAAGGATTTGAGGGCGTTAAGCTTATTATTAACACGATCTTCAGCGCTCTGGCGCACCACGCAACTATTAAGTACAATGATTTCCGCTTCCTCAGGCTTTGGGCAAGGCTGGTACCCTATCTGCTCCAGGTAGCTGGAAATTTGCTCCGAATCAGCCTTATTCATTTGGCAGCCGATAGTCCAGATATGATAATTAGGCATAGGGGGCTCCGAGAGTAATATACCCCTCATTCAGGGGTATATGTTGCATCTTTGTGGCGGAGGGAGTGGGATTCGAACCCACGACCCCAATCACTCAGGGTAACCGCTTAGCAGGCGGCCGCACTAGACCACTATGCGATCCCTCCTGCGCCCAATATAGCATAAGGCTGGCACTTTTTCAACGATGCGTTGTTGCCTCGCCCCCATTCCTATGCTATACTGTGAGCTGTAGAATCGCTACAAAGGGGGAGCATGGAAGAGGAAAGGTTCGAAGTAGAGGAGGTATCCATTAAATCGCTGCTTGCAGCAGGTGCCCACTTTGGCCATCAGACAAGCCGCTGGAACCCGCTAATGAAGAGGTATATCTTCGGCGCAAGAGATGGTATCCATATCATTGACCTGGAGCAGACCGCTGAGATGCTAAATAAAGCCTGCGCGTTTGTCCGGGATCTCGTTGCCAAGAGCGGTGACATCATATTTGTCGGCACCAAGAGGCAGGCTAAGGATACAATTGAGGAGGAAGCCAAGCGCTGTGGTATGCCCTATGTAAATCAGCGTTGGCTGGGTGGTATGCTGACCAATTTCGCTACAATCCAGGCAAGAATCGACTATCTTGTACGTCTCGAGGATCGTAGGGTGAGGGGGGA
>JAIWEW010000109.1:0-4617 GCA_048632005.1 bacterium | reverse complement strand
CAACCCCCTAATCCCCCAATCTTGGGGGATTTGATAAGCTGGGGGACACCCCCAGACCCCCGGCAGGAAGTATCCTGCACCTCTTTTTCAAAAGCAAATACGGCCTCAAGATTTCACCGTAGAAATCATAGGGGGCTTTTGGGAAAGTAGACTATTCCTTCCGTATTCCAGTAGGGACCCAGGGTCTCTCGATGGAGGAAGTAACCCCACCACCACCCGAGGTCGAAATCTCGATACTCCTCGGGAAACCATATCAGCATGTTGATTCTTTCTCCCTCGTTGTATTTCTCCAAGTAGCTCTCGTCATCGGGTTCATGTCCTGCTAGTACGATTAGTACAGAGCCTTCCGGCTGATCGATGGAATAGTCAATGTTTGTATAATCCCTGAGATACCAGCGCCAGTGCCAGTAGAGATCCCAGTCCAGCGTGATGGCTATATCCTTTCCCTCACCGGTCTCCCCGGCCAGCTCCTCGATTTGACCCATAATACGGGGCATATCAGAGGACATCCCGGCATAAAGAAGCATCTGGGGCGGGTCATCGCTCCTCTGATAGCTTTCCTGACAGGCGATATGCACGCTGAAGGAGAAGAAAAGGAGCAGGGCTAGTACGGTAACCCCTCGTAGTGCCCACACTCTGGTCTTTGGCCACTCAAAGCCCTGTAAAAGCTGACCGATGAACATCCCGCCAATGAGGATAACAGGAAGGGCAATATGGATGGAGAGCCATGGCATCTTCTCCCCTGCGAAAGAATAGAGGACTAGACTTATAGCCGCCCAGTATACCAGAAACCGTGAGAAGGTATTGCCCTTTATCGTGTAGTAAACGGCTCCAATAGTAGCAAAGAGCAGTGGCAGGAACTCGTACACGGGCAGAAGCATTATATAGTAGAACCAGGGCTGTCCTCCTCTGGCTACATCTTGCTGCTGGATCCAATAATCGACGGAGCCCCACAGGCCGCTGGCGAAACCTGAGAGGTTGGTGAAGAAGGTGGTGTAGAGGAGGATGAAGATACCGTAGAAGATGAGGGCAGAGATTAGCCAGCGACGAGGGTTCCAGCGGATCCCGATGGCTGCCGCGATGGCGAACAGGGAGATCACTAACACTATTGCCCACACATTAGAAAGGTCTGCCCCCAGGTCCACCCCGGGGATTAGCTGGATAAACGCACCAAAAAGGGGTAGCGATAGGGTGCCCAACAGTATCAGAAATTCGGCAGGAGCAGAGAGGTCTTTTAGGTCGAACCCCTTCCTGATCCTGGTTGCCAGCTCTTTAGCTGTAATAATGAGGAGGAATAGAGCAAAGATAACCACAGTGATATAGCTCACCTCCTTGGTGCAGAAGCTGAGGCTTAAAGCAGCAGAACCGATATACAGGTATCTTGCCTTCCTCTCCTCAAAATAGCGCCACATACAGACAACCAGAAGGAGGCTCCAGAAGGCACTATAGATATCGTTGCGGGCATAGCGGCTGTAGTAGAGGAACAGGGGGGAGAAGGCAAGGAGGCTTGCTACTGCAATGCTTCCCCAACGGCCGAGCTGCCGACGTAAAAAAAAGGGAAGCGCCACCAGGGCCGTGCCGAAGATAGCAGGGAGCAGGCGTGCGGTGAAGTCACTGTCCCCCAAGATTAAGAATATCAGGGCGTTGCCATGAAACTGGAATGGGCCGTGCATCATCGGATCATGCGCATAGCCGTTCCCCTGGGCAAAACTCCAGCTATAATAGGCATGAAGCACCTCATCATAGTGGAAGGCACGAGTGCCCACGTCCCAGAGGCGCATTACAAAGGCGACAACGAGGAGCAAGCAGTAAAGGGCAACCTCTTTGTTCATACAGGCACGCCCACGGCTAACCAGCGATATCAAGACATTTCTCGCCTTCCCCACTATTCCTCCCTCACTTTATAGATGGTCACCCCCTCATTTTCAAAGGCCACATCCATGAAAGCAGTAAATTTCGTTGCCACCTCATCCCCATACTGCGCCCTCTCCAGATGTCCGACATATACATAGGTAGCATTATATTTTGCCAGAAGCTCCTCCACCAGGTCTATATCCTCACTGTTGAAGATGAGGTTAATATCCTCTCGCCTTTCCGGGAAATCCGAGCCTCGCCACAGGCTCTGATGCCCCGGACACCCAAGAATAGTCGGTAGTCCAGTACGAGACGAGACCCGGGAATAGTTGGTGCAATCACCATCAATAGCCTCCACAATCACCGGAGCATCCCCCACCTCGGCGTTAAGCCACGCTATCGCCTCATATTCTGACGGATTATTACGCTCGAGAAAGGCAAGGCCATTTAGGGTAGGCTCTCCACCGAAGCCATTGGTAAAGTCGATTGTGGCGGCGACCGGGTAGATCAAGCTACCAGCTATCAGCAGGGCGCATACCGCCCACCACGAAGCGCGGATAATTTTTTTTGCGTTAGTTACCGGCCGCCGGCGCGAGCCTAGCCAGTAAAGGCCGAAGGCTGAGGCGATGGCCATAAAAACCCAAACCTGGTAATAAACCTTGAACATCGTATTCATACGACGGATGCCGTGGGGGTCCTGGACAAAGAAAAGCTCTACACCCATAAGTAGCATGAATCCGATGAAGAGGAGCACAAATACAAATAGAGTCGACCTATCACCATTATCCTCGAATCTCGCCGCCCGCTGCGACTTTTTAATCAGGATAAACAGGATAAGGGAGATCACTAATAGTAAGGGCAGTATATGCCCAAATTTTTCCAGGATGGAGACGAACCCAAGTCCGGTTGCCAGCGCCCATACTGCCCAGATTAGCAGCGGCAATAGAGGAATTGAAATAACCCCGGTGATCTCCCACCTGGAGAGATTTCTCCTCTTAAATACGTTCCAGGCCTGCGCCAAGATAAAGGAGACGGTTATAAATAAGAAAACCCCCCAGAAGATGATGAAGTGAAAGGGCCGGGTGGCTATATTATCAACGAGGCCAAACCCTTTAACCTCACTCTCGATCGCTATATAGAAAGGCAGGTAGATTAACAGAGAACAAGCTATAAGCGCAGCGCAGAATATACCTACATCCTTAATCAGTGGCATATCTATCTTACCCCGCGCCAGGTACGCCCCTATCAGCGCCACGAGGGCGAATAGAAAGATATAGGTCGGGAAATCCCATGTATTGATAAATCCCAGTGCTCCCAGGCAGATGGCGAAAACTAAGAACTTCGGCCAATTCCTCTTCAGCCAGGCCAGGCCAAGGGCATCCCGGGAATTCATAATCTCAAGGCAAAAAACTACATTGAGCAACACAAAAGGTAGCGCCATGAGATGAGGATGGAGATCGGCAAAGAGGAAGCTGAAAGAAGGGAACTCCGTTATGGTATAATCCAGACCCCATGGTGCGCCAGGTACAAGGGTATTAATAATACGAGTAGCGCGCCACCACCACATGTGGTCTGTTGGATACCAATGTGCGCTATAGTACGGGGGATTACCCAGTCCCTCCGGCCCCTCCAGCCCGGCAATACCCACCCACTCCCAAAATCCCTGGGAGCCAAATCCATGGGCGTGAAGAATCTCCAATACCCCTTCCAGGTTACCCAGGATCAACAGGAATCCCACCGCCACCAGACCAAAGCCTATCGCCGCTCGATTCCCCCCCCTTCTCAGCTTTATCAGGTTATAGACAATGCTGAATACCCCGATGGCAGTGAGGGCAAAGATTAGAGCAATGGAGAGATTGAAGGTAACAGCTGATGATATTCCGGTGAGCTTGGTAAGGGTGGCCATCATCAGATAACCAAAGTAATAATAGCTTATGGAATGCCCACTGAGCCAGGGATCCAGGGGCGGGAAATATTCACTCCTGAGAATGCCATTGAGGAAGGCGAAGTCCATGGGCTTCTCGCCCCAATCTATCGCCGGGTCATAGGCGCGTACGACGGCTATGAGGATAAAAGAGAGGAGGAAGATAGCTTCGGTGGCGATGATCACCCTGCGGTTCTCGGAAATGAAGCTCACTATTTGCTGACGGCGGCGTATAAAAATAAAAAGGGAACCCGCAGCAAGCAGGGCAATGATAAGGATGATGGCCCATTGCGTGTTGGGCAGGATGTGGGCATAGGCGGCAACCCAGAGGAGAAAAGAGATGATCAGGATGGAAAGCACTTTTCCGAAGGCATATCCCCTATCGGGAAGGCTTTTAAAGAGGAGGAAAGTGGCAGGCAGAAAGATGAGGCTTAAAAGCTCAACCGTGATAAACCAGATAAATGTATCGATCAAGAGGATAGCGCCTCGATAAAGGTTCTGGCATCGAAGGGGGCGAAATCATCTACAGTCTCGCCGGTGCCGATAAACAGAATGGGTATCTTCAGTTCATCGCAGATCGCAAGTACAATCCCTCCTTTGGCAGTACCATCGAGCTTGGATAGGAACACCCCTGTTACATTCACTGCCTCTGTGAAATATCTGGCCTGCGTCAGGCCATTCTGACCTGTAGTGGCATCCATAACAAGTAGCACTTCATGGGGCGCATGGGGATCGTTTCTTGAGACCACCCGCTTAATCTTCTTAAGCTCCTCCATCAGATTGAACTTTGTATGGATTCGCCCCGCCGTGTCGATGATCACCACATCCGTATGGCGAGA
>JAIWEW010000108.1:0-4645 GCA_048632005.1 bacterium | reverse complement strand
TGGGTGACACCCCCAGACCCCCGCCAGGAGGTATCCTGCACCTCTTTTTCAGAGGTTTCCAAATGATTTAAAATATATGAACGGCCGATGCCTTGAAGGTCACATAGACCTCTTCCCCCACAGCGAGACCCAGTTCCCCAAAGGAGCGGCGGGTAACCAGGCATATGAATTCTACCGGTGTGCTCACCGTTAGATACAGGATCCCCCCCCGGTCGTCCACACGGGTAATAGTGCCCTTAAGCGAGTTCCGTGCACTGGAAACGAAATGCTCCCTGGAAACGAGGATGTCCTCGGGGCGAAGGGAGGCATGAAGCCTGCCCCTAAGATCGGTCACGACCACAAACTCGGTGCCATCGATCGAGATGACCGCCCCTCCACTGCCGTCATCGCACACGTCACCGCTATATATATTGCGCGTCATGGCGAAGCGGGCTACAAACTCCGATGTCGGCTGGCGGAAAACCTCATACGCAGTCCCGATCTGATGTATACGCCCCTCCCCCAAAACGGCGATGCGGTCAGCAAGGGCAACGGCCTCCTCAAAATCGTGGGTTACGTGGATGACCGTCTGGCCAAGCCGCTGTTGGATTGCCTTCAGTTCCCGCTGCACCTCCTCACGGTGCTGCGGGTCGAGGGCGCTCAACGGCTCGTCCAGGAGCAGCAGCTCCGGGCTGGTGCTGAGTGCACGGGCGAGAGATACCTTCTGGCACTCACCGCCGCTCAGGGTATAGGGTCTTCGCTCAAGTAAAGAAGCGATATCCAGAAGCTCTACCAGCCACTCCAGTATCCGGCCCATCTCCTCCCTGGGCAGCTTACGCCGCTTCATCCCGAATAAAATGTTGCCCTTAACCGAGAGATGCGGGAATAGAACGTAATCCTGATACACAAAACCAATCCCCCGTTTCTCCGCCTCCAGCCGGGTTACGTCCCTCCCATCGAGCCAAATTTCCCCGCTCCTTACCGGATTAAGCCCTGCGATGGCCTCTAGAAGCACTGTCTTCCCTGCGCCCGTAGGCCCAAGTATGATGAAATACTCTCCCTTTTCCACACTGAGATCGATCCCGTCAAGGAGAAAGTCGCCCAGAGTTACCGTTAGCTTCTTAATCTCGATCATGCCTGCTCCCCACGATAGGCAATAGTCCGCAGCACCACGAAGATGATCAGGCATATTATGACCAGCAGGGCGGCAACAGGCAGAGCGTAGTCGAGGCCATATTCCTCCAGGCGGTCATAGACCAAAATGGGGGCGATCTTGGGGTGCGAGGCCAGAACCAGCACCGCCCCGAACTCGCTTATGCTCCGCGCCCACATCATTACTGAGCCGCCAGCAATGCTCCTTCTGGCCAGGGGCAGCGATACCCTGAAGAAGGTTTGCCAGGGCGAGGCTCCCAGGGTGCGAGCCACCTTCTCCAACCTGACGTCCACCTTCTCAAATCCCTGCTTCGCCGAGTCGATGAGAAAGGGAACACTCACAAAGATCATAGCGATAATGATCCCGGGGATGGCAAATACAAAATCGATGCCAATAGCGTTAAAGGCACGACCCGCAAGGAAATCTTTGCCAAATACAAAGAGCAGGGCAATACCGACAGCAATGTGCGGCACTACTATGGGAACGTCGATGAGCGCCTCCACCAACCGCTTCCCCCGAAAGTTATGACGCGCCAGGAAATAGGCCAGCGGCACCCCTAGAATAAGTCCCACGACCGTAGCGATTAGCGCCGTGTAAAGGCTGAGCCAGATGGCGCTCCTTACCTCACCATCTAGCAGGGTATTCCACAGTGTCGCGGGGCTTGAAGAGAAGATCATCTTGCCCAGGGGGACTAAGATGAAGAGCATAATAACCATTCCCAGCAGGAAAAAGGTGATGCTCAGCCTACGCTGCACAAGCCACCTCATGATGTTCCGCACTTTTCCGCTATCACCGGTTCTCTCTTTTGCCACCATCTAATATCTCCTCTCGCAAGCAAAAAAGCCCAGAGAGGTTCCCTTACGAACCTCCTGGGCAAACGACACTAAAAATGCCTCCAAAAGGAGGCATACGCAGGCAGAACTCTGCCAACCGTTAAGCCCTCCTTACCACAACGGGGGGCACTCCCATTTCTCGGAGCACCGTATCGGCTGCTCGCCATGCCCCTTTCGTCCACTAGTACGAAAAAGGTTTAGGCGCGGCAGCTCGGAAAGCCTTCTCGGTAATTTATAACACGACCTTAAGCTGGAAGTCAATCTCTGTACTTATGTAAAATAGATGGGCGATGCCCTCCCCTGTCTCGAAGTGTTGCCGTGAGAGACTCAAGCGATATTGCTGTATAAAGAGATTAACTTGACTGGAGTTACATCGGGGCATGCATACATTTCAGAGCGGATGTGTGGGAAAGGATGATATTCCCCTGGCTTTGCCCGCAATGACAAAACCCATAAAAAGTGGTAATGAGCCACTAAGCTGCTGACCCAAAATGGTCTATTGACTTTACCGGGGGGAGGAGTAAAATGGTAATGAGATGCTTGGGTTAATTCTTCGGCTAAGTTAACGCAAAAGCGCCCCGATAAAAACGGGGTGCTTTTAATTAGGAGGGGAATATGCAGTCAAGTCTCATTGGCAAGATTGAAAAGGCGAAGCGCTACGCCGAGGAGCGGGAGCGTATCACCTTTTCCAACTTCACAGTAAGTTTTCAGGGTAATAACGATACCCATACCCTTGACTATAAAGAGGGGCAGTGGAACTGCTCTTGTGATTTCTTCTCCCAATGGGGGCTTTGTTGCCATTCAATGGCAATGGAGAAGGTCCTCGATAAAATGCTGCCAGAGGAAGCGCTTTCAAAGGTCGAACAAAACTAGAGAAGACCTGGCGTCCCTTATCCTTCTTAGCTCAATAGTGACCAGGTTTACCCTGTCACAACAGTCCAGTTCGACAACTTCTGGATCTCCCCACTCTGTATGGAATGCGCCTCCGAACTGTAGCATCCGTTCCAACAACGCCTCGAGCCTATGCTCCAGGCTACCCAAATATGGCAAGTCGGAGATACTAGAAAACATCGTAGGGGATGCCCTTTATGTATTCCCTGGCTTCTGCAGCAACGAAAAGTGAACCAGTAGCACAGATGAGGTCCCTAGGCCCGGCCATCTCCATGGCACGCTCCACAGCCGATGACACGCTTTCAACCAGTTCTCCCTTCACCCCTTGTTTTTCAAGCTCCTCAAGAAGCAAGTTTGGTGCGAGCGCCCGGGGGTGGCGGGAGCGCGTAACGATGGCCTGGCTGGACAGCGGAGCCAGAGCTCCAACAATCCCCGCTATATCCTTATCGGAGGAGGCTCCCAGTATAAGGATCAACCTATCGAAATGTAAATACTTCTCGATAGTCTCCCTCAACCTATTCGCCGAGTCGGCGTTGTGGGCACCATCTGCCAGGAAAAGGGGCTCGTGTCTCAGTATCTCCAGCCGCCCCGGCCACTGAACCTGAGCCAGCCCCCGTGCGATGTCCACCACTCCGATATCGAGTGCCTCCAGGGCAGCGACGGCGACTGCAGCGTTTTCCAACTGGTGCTCACCGAGCAGGGGAATTATGAGCTTATGATTGCCTGCCTTACCCTTTACTTCGAAAAATTGCCCTGACAAGTCCGACTTCAATTTTCGCCAGGTAACATCCCGACCCACTGTAATAAGGCTTACCCCTTTGCTGCGACAGACCTCTTCTATTACACACGCAACCTCATTGGACTGCGGCGCGCTTATCACGAGAGTTCCAGGCTTGATTATGCCCGCCTTCTCCCCCGCTATCTTAGCCAAAGAATCCCCTAAAACCTCAGCATGATCCAGGCTTATGGATGTGATCACGGCAATCCTGGGCATTACCACATTCGTGGCATCGAGCCGCCCCCCTAATCCCACCTCCAAAACCTGGAAATCGACCCGCCGCTCCATAAAGAAGGCAAAGGCGAGGGCGGTTAATATCTCAAACGTGGTGATCTCCCCATAATCGTGACGCCGATTCACCTCATCAATCTCAGGCTGTAACCTCTCTGTCAGGGCAGAAAACTCCTCCTCGGAAATCATCCCGCCATCGACGGTGATCCGCTCCCGAAACGTATGTAGATGGGGAGAGGTATAAAGCCCCGTCCGGTAGCCAGCGGCGGAGAGGGCGGAGGCGATCATCGCCGCGGTGCTCCCCTTCCCCTTGGTACCCGCTACGTGAATTGCCGGGGAGGTGAGATGAGGGTTGCCCAATCTATCGAGGAGCTCCACCATACGCCTGAGGTCGAAATTGTCCGCTCTATATAGAAAGGCGGGTAATTTCTCGTAATCGGTGAAGCTCAGGATGTAGCTGAGCGCTGCCTGATAATTCACTGTGGCATTATATCACGTCATGAGCAGGCGAGGCATGATAGCGTATTCGTCCAGTATATAGAGACTGCTGCAATACTCTCAATCAACCCCCTATATCCCCCAATCTTGGGGGATATTTTAAGCTGGGGGACACCCCCAGACTCCCGGCAGGAAGTATCCTGCACCTCTTTTTCAGCGGTCCCATATAGTTGATGCGCCACCGTTCGTTTATTGCTGTTATCATCTCGACTGAAGCGATCCCCACGTCTGACGATAAATCACCCCTGAGATTGCCACGTCCCCCGATAAATCGGGGTCATC
>JAIWEW010000107.1:0-4691 GCA_048632005.1 bacterium | reverse complement strand
TCTTGGGGGACTTCTAACGCTGGGGGACACCCCCAGACCCCCGGCAGGAAGTATCCTGCACCTCTTTTTCAGCGGTCTCATATAAGCAAGATTAGCTCTCGTTTGTGAATCCGCTCAAAGCTATGCTATAATCGCTCGAAGTTATCGGTTAGGGAAACGAAGCTTGCTTATAATTTGGATCCAATTCTCTATATGTGTCCTGTTGATCCTCTTCTTCGGATCGAGACTCTCGCGCTACGGAGATATCATTGCCGAGAAGACGGGCCTCAGCGGGCTATGGGTCGGGCTTTTACTCCTTGCTGCGATTACATCTTTGCCCGAGTTGATTACCGGTATTGGCGCTGTGTCGTTCGTTGGTGGAGTGGAGGGCGCCAATTTAGCTTTGGGTGCCGCCTTTGGTTCCAACCTATTCAACCTACTAATCATCGCCCTTATGGATGTAATGTATCGCTCCGGACCCCTGCTCAGTGCGGCGAGTCGTGAGCAGTTACCATTAGCAGCCCTGGGTATACTGCTTATCGCCTTTGCCGGGGGTAGCATCATTCTCGGTAGCAAGGTATGGGATGGAGCGATAGGCTGGGTAAGCCTATACAGTATAGTTCTCGTCCTGTTGTATATCTGGGGTTCGCGGAGAATTTTTCGCTCTAAACGCAGTCGTGAAGTAGAGCCAACGCTACTCCAGTACAAGCATATTTCATCGCGGCGGATCTATACAGTCTTTGCAATCTCGGCGCTGGGTATAATAGGAGCAGGAACATGGCTGGCGCTCATCGGTGATGATATCGCTGCCGGAACCGGTTGGGATACCACCTTCGTCGGCAGCCTTTTCCTTGCTGCCACCACCTCCCTGCCCGAGCTCGTAGTTAGCATCGCCGCGTTAAGGATTGGCGCTAGGGATATGGCAATCGCCAATATGCTTGGCAGCAATATGTTTAACATGGGTATCGTTATTGCTGGTGATGACCTTTTCTATACAAGCGGTTCAATATTTTCCGCAGCATCACCGGGCCATATTTTCAGTGCTGCAATCGCCATCCTTATGACCCTAATTGTTATTGCCGGCCTTATCGTTCGCCCCAGGCGAAAGGTGCTGCGTAGTATAAGCTGGTATACTGTGGCTTTAGTAATTGTCTACCTGGGGGGGGCCTACGCCCTCTTCATCGCGCCCTGGGGATGAAAAAGGGCTTGCCTTAGTTCCCACCTTTATAGTATGCTAAGTATCGAATTTCGGGTTTAGTCTTTGGGGGAGGATTGGAAATGACGAAAAAAGTACACGAACTAATGATCGATAAATCTGTTACGGTGAGTGAGGATGAGGAGATTTTCGAGGTTGCGAATAAAGTTACCAAAGATTGTGAAACGTTGCTTGTCTGTGTCGTAGATAAGGAGAACAAGCTCATAGGTATGATCACCCCCAAGGAATTGTTGAAGGCAACAGAGGTATGCGAGTATGGGAATGTCAGACACCCCTTCTTTTCAGGAAGGGAGGCGCTGCACCTGCTAACCTCAGACCATGCGCGCGATATTATGAGCGCTCCGATCAGCGTAAAACCTGATGATGAGGTACAAACGGCGATAGACCTTATGCTCAGAAGTAACATCTATGAGGTTCCGGTAGTCGACAAAGATGGCAAGATGCTTGGCGAGATAAATTTTCTGGGCATAATTTCCAGTTCTGTTTGGAAATGTTCTAGAGTAGACAATGGAAATTGAGATATATTTCAAGTTTATATTGGCCTTCGCTCTGATTCTGATCGCCGCCAGGCTTGGCGGCGAATTTACGGAACGCTACCTCAAGCAGCCCGCTGTTCTCGGAGAACTCGTGGCGGGTATCATTATCTCCCCCTTCGCTTTAGGCGGGTTGATATTCGGAAATGATCCCATAATCCTCAACTTCGCTACAATCAGTGGCTGGTTTGTTATGACCGGCGAGGAAATCTCTGAATTCCATATTATGGAGATCATATCCTCGATAGCCGTGGTTATTCTGCTGTTCGTGGCCGGGGTTGAGACTAATGTAAGAGATTTTGTGAAGCAGGGGAAAACCGGAGCACTGGTCGCGGTGGGTGGGGTAATTCTGCCCTTTGCCTTTGGTTATTTTATCACCAGGCTTTTTTACCCCGACGGCCCCTCAACAGCGTGGCTCTTCATGGGGGCGGTGCTGGTTGCCACCAGCATCGGGATAACGGTGCGGATATTGATGGATATGGGGAGGCTTAATACGCGGGCGGGGACAACCATACTGGTGGCCGCGGTTATCGATGACATTATTGGCATTATCATCCTTTCCATTATAGCCTCGATGGCGAGCACTGGTTCAGTTGAAACTTTGCACATTGTTCGCATTACCTTGATCGGATTTGGCGTCTGGTTTGCCCTGCTCATGATTGGGGTCAAGTTCCATAAATATATATCGAAGATACTTCTGAATCCATTCAAGCGGTCGGGCACCATGCCCATCGTGGCCCTTATCGTCGGTTTACTTATTGCCTATCTGGTTACACTGGCCGACTTACACCCGGTAGTGGGTGCATACGTGGCCGGGCTGATGTTCGCTGCATGTGGAGAGAAAGAGGAGATAATCGAGAAGACCAGGCCCATTATGCTGTTCCTGGGCCCTTTCTTCTTCTGCTACCTGGGAATGCAGGTCAATATGCCTATAATGGTAGCGGCAGCCTTGCTCGCCTTTATCCTGATCGTATTGGCTACAGTGGGTAAGGTTGTCGGTTGCTATCTGCCCGCCAGGTTTGTGGGAAAACTATCTAATAACGAGGCGATGATAGTGGGTGTGGGGATGGTGCCCCGCGGTGAAGTTGGATTGATCGTCGCTGGTGTAGCCCTTCTGATCCCGGGTGCGTTGGGAACCGGAGATATGGCAAGCGAGCTGTTTGGCGCTGCAGTAGCGGTGAGCCTTTTTACCACGCTGATTACCCCAGCGTTGCTGAAGCCCTTCTTCAAGAGAGCGTCGGCGAAAGCGTAACCACACCTTGTAACAAGTACGGTATACGAAGTATGATATAGGTAGCCCCTGTAGCTCAGCGGATAGAGCACCAGCCTCCGGAGCTGGGGGCGAGCGTTCGAGTCGCTCCAGGGGCGCTGCGTTCAAATAGTTATACTGGGGAGGGGATTGAGCGCCCAGCCAGGGAGGGGGTTCGGGGTTATTCATATTGGAACCATTATCACGGTTTATTACGTAGTTTTATTGTCCCATAGTATGAGCCATATCAGAATTGATGTTGCTGCTATCACCGCCAGCATTGAGGGCTCTGCTATTCTCTCTGATGTTGGCTAGAAGAGTATCAGATGGATGACATTGCTGAGATTCGCTGGCATGGTCGCGGTGGACAGGGAGCGGTTACCGCCAGCGAAATCCTTGCCGAAGCTGCCCTTGAAGAAGGAAAGTATTTTCAGGCCTTTCCCGACTATGGCCCCGAGCGCATGGGGGCACCAATCAGGGCTTATACCAGGATTGGTTCCTCTCCTATCAGACAGCACTGCCAGATAACCCAGCCCGATGCTGTAGTGGTACTTGACCCTACATTGGTAGGGATCGTCGATTTTACCGATGGGTTGAAGGAAGAAGGCATTCTAGTGGTCAATACCCCCCTCTCGCCGGCGGAACTGAGGAGCAAGCTGGGATTTGATACAGGGAAGGTATTCACCGTCGATGCTACTCGTATTGCCTTGGATACCATAGGACGGAATATCCCCAATACCACCATGATCGGCGCCCTGATCAAGGCTCTGGAGGTAGTGAGCAAGAAAGTTGTCCAAGAAGAGATTAGGAAGCGTTTAGAAACAAAGGGGAATAAAGAAATGGCCAGGGCCAATATCGAGGCCTTCGAGCGAGCCTATAATGAGGTTGCAGAGGCATAGCAATGAAGCGTGATCCTGCCAATAAAATCTCTGTAACCGGCGTTTCAAGCCCCAAGAGCTGGAGAGAGATCCCTATCGGCGGGGTAATTACCGACGCCGGTAACTCCGAGGAATATCATACCGGGGGCTGGCGTTCTTTTCGTCCTATATGGGATTGGCAGAAATGTGTTAATTGCAAGGTCTGCTGGATTTACTGCCCTGACGGCTCAATCCGGATAAGGGACGGAGCGGTCGCCGGTATCGATCTTGACTATTGTAAAGGGTGTGGTATCTGCGCCAAGGAGTGCCCGCAGAACGCCATCAAGATGATCGAAGAGTCTGAGGCAGAGGCAGAAGCAAAGGTGAAACAATGACACTGCAGAAGGTAAAGGGTATTCCGGTAGCGCTCGAGGGCGATCGGGCGGTGGCGGAGGCCATGCGCCAGATGAATCCCGATGTGGTGGCCGCTTACCCGATTACTCCCCAGACAGAGATCGTGATGCGCTTCAGTGATTTTGTGGCCAGCGGCGAGGTGGAAACCGAATTTATTCCTGTCGAGAGCGAGCATGCATCGATGAGCGCATGTATTGGAGCCAGTGCAGCCGGTGGGCGCGTCCAAACAGCAAGCTCGGGTGCTGGGATAGCCCTTATGTGGGAGGTGCTCTGGGTAGCTTCAGGATCACGCCTTCCCATAGTAATGCATGTAGTTAACCGCTCTCTGTCGGCTCCCCTGAACATACACTGCGACCATTCCGACTCCATAGGTATGCGTGATGCCGGATGGGTCCAGCTTTACGATGAAGACGTGCAGGAGGCGTATGATAACGCTATTCAGG
>JAIWEW010000106.1:0-4800 GCA_048632005.1 bacterium | reverse complement strand
GCCGGGGGTCTGGGGGTGTCCCCCAGCTTTAAAAGTCCCCCAAGATTGGGGGATATAGGGGGTTGATTGAGAGTATTTCAGCAGTCGCATAAAAAAGCTTCCCATATTTGTGGCGCTAAATCAGTCTACCAACTTGATATAGGGCAGTCAAGCGAACATAAAGTTGCACCTCATTGTGAATGTGTTAGAATACCGGAAGGGAGGATGGGGATGCGAGAGGCGTTGCTTTATAAGAAGCTCTCCGGCTCCAGGGTTAGGTGTCATACCTGCCAGTGGCAGTGTACTATTGGCCCCGGCAAACTCGGCGTGTGCCGGATGTATCAGAACAACGATGGCGTCCTCTACAACTTGAACTATGCCGATGCCTCATCGGTTGCCGTAGACCCCATCGAAAAGAAGCCACTGTTCCACTTCTTTCCCGGGAGTCGGGTCTTCTCACTGGGCACCTGGGGGTGCAATTTCCACTGCAAGCACTGCCAGAACTGGCAGATTTCATGCAATGATCCCTCCTCTTTAGAACGGAGATCACGGATTATCTCTCCACAGGATGCCGTCGCAATGGCGGAGAGGGAGCGGTGCCAGGGCATCGCCTGGACCTATAACGAGCCCGCCATATGGTTTGAGTACACCCTCGATTCTGCGAAGCTCGCCAAGGAACGCGATCTCTACACAGTTTATGTAACCAACGGCTTCATTTCACCACAGGCCCTAGATAAAATCGGCCCCTATCTTGACGGTTACTGCGTTGATGTGAAGGGGTTCACCGACAGCTTCTATCAAGATCTGGCTACGGTGACCAAATGGCGGGGTATCCTCGATGTAACCGAGCGGGCTAAGCATAAATGGGGCATGCATGTTGAGGTAGTGACCAATGTGATCCCCACGATGAATGACGACGATGAGCAGCTCGAGGGTATAGCTACATGGATTCGTGATAAGCTGGGGGAGCTAACACCGTGGCATGTCTCTCGCTTCTATCCGCAGTATCAGATGCTTGACATACCCGCTACGCCAGTAGCCACTCTTGAGCGTGCTTACGACATTGGGAAAAAGGTAGGGCTGCGTTTTGTTTATACGGGCAATGTGCCCGGTCACGATAATGAGAAAACAATCTGCTATTCCTGTGGCAACCTGATTATCGGCAGGACGGGCTATGATATTAACGTCATCGGTCTGGAGGGTTCCAGGTGCCGTTTTTGCGGTGCCGACCTCTATATGAGGACGGGGGGGAGGTCCAAATGATCAGGAATCCGGTGGTATCGGGGAAGTTTTATCCGGGATCAGCCACCTCATTGGAGGCGCAGATTAAGGAGTTTATCGATGAAGGGGCGACGAAAGAGGAAGTGCTCGGTGTCATCTCGCCACACGCGGGATATGTCTACTCGGGGCCGGTAGCGGGAGCGGTAATATCCAGAGTTAGATTCAAAGATACGTTTGTAATCATGGGCCCCAACCATACCGGCTTGGGGCAACCCTTCAGCATTATGACGGAAGGGACATGGAGAACGCCACTGGGCAATGTGGAGATAGATGCAGAGCTGGCTATCAAGATACTGGAAATGTCCCCCCCATTGAAAGAGGATCATATAGCCCATCTAGAAGAACACTCAATTGAGGTACAAATACCTTTTCTACAGTATTTAAAAAAGGACGTTAGGATAGTGCCCATATTGCTCACCCATGCTGATAGTACCGTCTATAAGGAGATCGGGAAAGGGATTGCCGAGGCGATCAAGGATCAAGGTAGTGAAGCGGTAATCATGGCCAGCAGCGACATGACTCATTATGAGGATCAGGACTCTGCCAGCAGGAAGGATCTTCTGGCTATAGTAGCGATGCTGGAGCTAAATGAAGACGAGCTGTTAAAACGAATAAGCCAGTACCATATCACAATGTGTGGCTATGCGCCGGTGGCCAGCCTCATCTCAGCATGCAAGGACTTGGGGGCGGGGGAGACAGAGTTAGTTAAATACCAGACAAGTGGGGATGTAATACGCGATTTTAGCAGTGTTGTGGGCTATGCAGGCATAATAATAAAGAGGGGGGTATGGAATGCACCCACTGGTGAAACTGGCTAAGGATACCATCGAGAACTATGTGCGAAATGGAACAATCCCTCGCCCTAATGAACTTACCCCGGAGATGGTAGAGCGATCCGGGGTGTTTGTTTCACTGAAGGTCGGTGGATTGCTGCGGGGCTGTATAGGCACTTATGAGCCGGCGAAGGCAAACGTTGCTGAGGAGGTCATCACTAATGCCATAAGCTCGGCCACCCGCGACCCACGCTTCCCTCCGGTAACACCTGATGAGCTGAGTGACCTGGAATATAGTGTCGATGTCCTTACCAGTCCAGAGCCGGTGAAGAGCGAGGCCGAGCTCGATCCCAAGAGATACGGCATTATCGTCGAGAGCGGTAAACGAAAGGGGCTGCTTCTTCCCAATCTCGAGGGGGTAGACACCGTAGCGCGACAGATTGAAATCTGCCGCTCCAAGGCTGGCATCCCGTCACATGAGCCGGTGAAGCTATACCGGTTTGAGGTGAAGAGGTATAGATAAGATAGATGTCAACCAGGTTATGGAAAGAAGATACATAAAGGGAACACTGTCCAGGTGATATCGATACAACAATTGGAGATAGGTAAGGCAAAGCGATATATCCAAGAGATACTGGAATGTATTGAGAGCGATAGAGGCCCAATAAATGACACTGTTTGAAGATTATCGGCAGCAGCAGCTGGAAAAGGAAGCGCCGCTGGCGGCGCGAATGAGGCCACGCAGCTTCGAGGAGTTCATGGGGCAGGAGCACATCGTGGGCCAGGGGCGGGTGCTGAGGAAGACCATCGAGGCTGACCAGCTCACATCCATTATCTTTTGGGGACCACCGGGAAGCGGAAAGACTACCCTGGCACGCATTGTCGCCAGCATCACTAAATCTCATTTCAGTCATATAAGCGCAGTCACTGCAGGCGTGGCCGACATCAGGCAAATCATCAACGAGGCCAGGGAGCGGCAGGGCATGTACGCCCGGAGGACTATCCTCTTCATCGATGAGATCCACCGCTTCAACAAGGCGCAACAGGACGTCATCCTCCCTCACGTGGAGGATGGTACTATCACCCTCATCGGTGCTACCACGGAGAACCCATCTTTTGAGGTAATCTCACCGCTACTTTCCCGCTGCCGCGTCTTCACCCTAAATAGCCTGACCAATGAGGAGATTCGCAAAATTGTGGAGCGGGCGATAGCTGATGAAGAGCGCGGCATGGGCAAGATGGGGGTGGATATCGAGGATGACGCCGTGGAGCACCTGGTGGTCATGGCAAACGGCGATGCCCGTATTGCACTTAACGCAATGGAAATGGCGACCTTCGCCACCGAGCCTGGTAAAGATGGAAAACGGAGGATTCCTCTGTCCACTATCGAGGATGCATTCCAGCATCGCGCCATAATGTACGATAAGGCAGGGGGCCAGCATTACGATATTATCTCGGCACTTCATAAGTCGCTGCGCGGTTCCGATCCCGATGCTGCTCTCTACTGGATGGGGCGAATGCTGGAGGCAGGCGAAGACCCGCTATATGTGGCACGCAGGCTGGTGAGATTCGCCTCCGAGGATGTAGGGATGGCCGACCCCCAGGCTCTGGTGGTAGCGATGGCGGCACAGCAGGCGGTGCATTTCATAGGTATGCCAGAGGGGAATCTTGCTCTAGCCCAGGCAGCGGTATATCTGGCTACGGCACCTAAGAGCAACTCACTGTACAGCGCTTATTCCATGGTGCAAAAGGACATAGAGAGGACGCGCAATGACCCTGTCCCTCTCCATCTGCGTAACCCGGTAACCGGCCTTATGAGGGAGCAGGGCTACGGTAAGGGATATAAGTATGCCCATGACTTTCCCGGGCACTTCGTGAAGCAACAGAACCTACCTGATAGCCTAAACGGAAAACGCTATTATTCCCCCAGCGATCAGGGGTTCGAAAATGAAGTTGCGAGACGTTTAAAGGGCTGGCATGAGACTGAGGGGAAACAAGAAAAACAAGGGGATGGTAAAAGCGGCTAATCTTCTATAGGGCGTTTGAAATCGAGAGGGGATGCTTTTTGCGCTACATTGCCTCGCTCTTTAAGTAGCCGGCGAAAAAGCTCAAAAGAAGGCGGAGAGGGGAAGTGGATCAGGTGGGCGGTGCAGCGGCAGTCCGAGGAGCCAAAGCCAGGAAAGTGAAGTTGGCCCTGTGGCATACCTTGGGCAACCTGGCACCAGCGACATTCCAGTTTCTCTCCTCGATCTTTCCACTCACTACTCTCCAGTGCATACCAAACCTCCACAACCTTGGCAAACCGTGTGAGGTAATCGATATGCCAGTGAAGACGCTTCTCATGTTTTAAATGCCGGCTCACCCTGGCGGAAAGGCCGCCGTGCGCACTTCCAAAATACACATAGTAGCCTGGAGGGAAGGTAATTTCACTCCCTGCACATGTTTTCCCCTTCATGACCAGCCTTCCTACAACGATAGCTACCTCGCTTTTCAGAGACATGACAAGAGCATAAGTTCCCTTCTCCATGCTAGAGATTCTACACTTTTTTCTTCATATTCGATAGGCTTATTATGTGGGAGTCAGTTTAATAATCATGCCTGAAATCACCATTCGAACTGGCGTAAACTGCAAAGAAAGTCTGATCTCGTTCGGATAAATGTGTGATACCCTATTGTAATGAGACAGCCGAACAAGAGGTGCAGGATGCTTCCTGCCGGGGTCTGGGGGCGTCCCCCAGATATAAAACTCTACAAAGATTGAGCGATT
>JAIWEW010000105.1:0-4804 GCA_048632005.1 bacterium | reverse complement strand
AGATATCGAGGATCTGCCCTAAAAGATCAAATTCCCGTCAACGTTGTTAGAGGTATAGAAGCTAAGCCTCAAAGCCCCCAATCTTTGGGGGCTTTTATATCTGGGGGATACGCACAGGCTCTCACTAGGAAATATCCTATACCTCTTTTCCTGCTGTCTCGATTAATGATGAGACTCTTTGCCCCGCCACTTTGTTCCCTTCTGCCTTTGGGCGAGCCTCACTGCCTCATCGGTAGGCTGGTAACTAGCGAGGAAGGACTCCTTAAAGGAAGGAAAACTTTCATCGAGGATGCTTGTCCTGATTTCCTCCATCAGTCTCATTATAAAGCGCAGGTTGTGCATGGTAGCGAGCCTGTAGGCTAGTAGCTCATCGCATCGGAAAAGGTGGTGAAGGTAGGCTGCGGAGAAGTTTTTACAGGTATAGCAATCGCAACCCTCATCCAGTGGACCGTCCCGATCCTTGAAATGAGCATTCCTGATGATTTTTCGGCCATAACGGGTGAAAAAGCCGCCGTTCCTGGCGATGCGGGTGGGGAGGGCGCTATCAAAAATGTCGATCCCCCGCGAGATACCAGCGAAAAGGTCCTCGGGTGATCCTACACCCATTAGATAGCGCGGTTTATCCTCAGGAAGCAGTGCTACCGTTTCTTCCACGATAGCGTTAGTTACCTCTTTGGGCTCACCAATGCTCAACCCACCGATGGCGTAGCCGGCAAACCCTAAAGCGGTGAGGAAACTCGCTGAATGTCGGCGAAGCTCCATAAAGGCGCCTCCCTGAACTATCCCGTAGAGGGCTTGATCTGTCCTTTGCTTGCTGCTGAGGCACCTCTCGGCCCAGTGATGGGTTCGTGCTACGGCTTCCTGCACTGTATTATAGTCATCGGTATAAGCGGGGCACTCATCGAATGCCATGATAATATCGGCGCCAAGTGCCTCCTGGAACTCGATCGATAGTTCAGGAGTTATGATGTGCTCGCTGCCATCGATATGGGACCTGAAACGCACGCCATCGTCGTTGACTTCTCTCAAATGAGCCAGGCTGAAAACCTGATATCCCCCACTGTCGGTGAGGATAGGGCCGGACCAGCTCATAAAGCGATGAAGCCCCCCCAGCTTTTCGATGACTTTGATTCCGGGCCTGAGATAAAGATGGTAAGCGTTACTTAAGATCATCTTTGTCCCTAATGCGAAAAACTCCTGGGGGGTAAGGGATTTAACCGTTGCCTGGCTGCCAACCGGACTAAAAATAGGGGTCGGTACCGCTCCGTGAGGTGTACTTAGCATACCGGCGCGCGCTCCGGTATGGGGGCAGGATTCTATTACTTCAAAACTCAAGCATTCTCCCTTAAAAGGTGATCGGCAATGATTACCCGCTGGATTTCAGAAACCCCTTCGTAGATCTCGGTGAGCTTGGCATCCCGGTATAGCCTCTCGATCTCCATGTCCTTCATATAGCCATAAGCCCCATGAACCTGCATCGCCATTCTGGTAACATCGACTGCTGCCTGTGAAGCAAAAAACTTCGCCATCGCCGATTCCTTCATTATGCTGGCTCCCTGATCCCGTAGAAAAGCTGTTCTATAGGTTAGCCACCGTGATGCCTCCACCCGGGAAGCCATCTCGGCAAGCAGCCACTTTATGGACAGCAGCTCTGTGATGGGGTTGCCATAGGCCTTTCTATCCTTCGCATAGTTTATGGAGAGATCCAGAGCGCCCTGCCCAACGCCCACAGCCTCGGCAGCAACAGCCAACTTCCCCACGCTTATCGCCTCCAGCATGATTTTATACCCCGTGGCTGGCTCACCGAGGAGGTTTTTCTCGGGCACTCGAACATCATCGAGGTAGATTACTGAGGGGGAGAGCCCCCTCACCCCCAGGGTTTCACAGGAATAGCGCATATTATACCCCGGCGAGGAGGTCTCCATTATAAAGGCGCTCACCCGTCCCGTTTCATCTTTTTCGTCCTTGGCGAAGACGATTGCCACCTGGGAGGCAGGGGAAATGGCGACGAATTGCTTCTGGCCGGTGATGATATAGTCACTGCCATCTGGTCTGGCCCTCGTCTCGATAGCCCTGGGATCGGAGCCGGTAGCCGACTCGGTGAAAGCAAAGGAGGAGAGCTTATCCCCTCTGGCCAGGGGAACGAGGAATCGTTGCTTCTGCTCCTCAGTTCCATAGCGGAAGATGCTCTCCTCCGCCAGACTATTTACCCCGATTATGGCTCCGGCAACCATGGATACGCAGCTGAGTTGCTCGATAACCAGAACGTATCCCGTATATCCTGCCCCCACGCCTCCGTAGTGGGGGGGATAGGGCAAACCGAAGTATCCCATGCTGCCCATCTCCTTAGCCAGCTCGAAGGGGAATTCGCATTTGCGATCGATCTCCATAGCCACGGGCTTTACCGATCTCTGGGCAAAATCCCTGGCCATGCTCTGGATCATTTTTTCCTGCTCGTTAAGTCTAAAATCCATTTTTCGCTCTCTCGCCCTTTATAGAAATTGGACTATAGTGAAGCTGTTATTCATACTTACCGGGTTAGATTAAAGTCAATTGTGGAATGCTGCCTTTATTACTCAGATATGCCGATATCTGTTGAGGCCTCTTTGTCGTGATCATTTAAGTCTCCTCATGCTAGCCATAGGTCTAAGGCCATAGTGAGGTAGAGTATCCCCAGGTAAGGGAAGGCGGTCAGCTTGTAAACCCGCCAGGCGTCGTGGGAGATACCGGTAAACACGAGGCGGGCAGTGGAAAAAACCGTTAATATACCCATGATGCTTGCAACAATCAGATAAGGCATACCGAAGCCACGATCGCTGAAATAATAGATGGCAATGGAGCTTGCAAGGAGGAGCACGGCCAGTCCAAGAAGTACCTTTACCCCGTCTTTTATCTCCCAGGACATAGGGAAATAGCAGATGCCAGCCTGGCGATAATCCTCCCGATTAGCTATCATCACGCTCCAGACATGGAGGGGTGTCCAAATCGTGATCAGGATACAGAGAAGGAGAAGTGTTAGATCTAGCTGGTGACTGATCGCCACATAGCCGATAGCCACAGGGGCACAGCTCGCTATGGCCCCCTGGGGCCAAGCGCAGGTTATTCTCTTTCTCCATGTCACCGCTACTATAATTCCGACTAAACCGAAGATGAAGCACAGGTAGTGCAGGAACCATGCGATTATCAGGGCGCCGATCGCCAGGCCTATCGCCCATGGCAGCATCTTCCACGCCGGGAAAATCCTCTTTGAAGGCAGAGGGCGATGTTTTACCCGTTCCATCCTGGCATCGACCTCCCGGTCGAGGTAGTTGGTAAAGCCATTGGCAGCGCCGCTCCCCATAAGAATGGCCAGCGTGGCGAGGAGCAGCGTGTCTATTGGTGGTTGGCCCCCGCCGGCGATAACCGCGGCGCAAAAGCCGATGAAAGCAAGCAGGATAGTTTCGCGTGGCTTTAATACCTCGATATAGTTCCATATCGTCGTGACCATTGCTCTTGCTTCAATATTCGCGACCAATACCTAGCCCAACTCCTTGTGCGTAAGTAGCTTATTCGGCTGTGCCAGGCGCTTAGTAAGACTTAGTTTCTCCATGTTATTACACCTGCTCTAGACTAGCCCTCTCTTCTTAGCTTCAACCGTCGCCTCGCTGCGAGTTAGGAGTTTAGTCTAGTACCAGATCATTGAGCACGCCTACCACATACTCCTGTGGTACATCGTCCCTGATGGTGGTCTGGCCGATACCTTCAAGCAATACCCACTTAATCGCCCGTTCTCTCACCTTCTTGTCCAACGCCATTGCCTGTACTACCTCATTCCGATCTATATCGGAGCAGTACGTAGGCAGTCCAAAACCCTCCAGTAGCTTAGCCTGTCGCGCTACGATGTCATGTGAGATAAGACCCAGCCGCTCACTGAGCATGGCTGCCCCCATCATACCAATGGCGACCGCCTCGCCGTGAAGGAAGCGCTCATACCCGGTGGCTGCCTCTAGCCCGTGGGCGATAGTGTGCCCGTAATTTAGTATCATGCGCCGCTCCTGCTCCTTCTCGTCCTCACTAACCACAGTCGCTTTGAGCATGGCGCTTCGCTGGATGGCCTCTATTGATAGGGCAGCCTCCAGAGATGTCAGTTCAGATACATGGGCCTGTAGAAAGTCGACAAACTCCCCATCGAGGATAAAGCCGTGCTTTATTACCTCCGCCCACCCCGAGACCAGTTCCCTTTCCGGCAGCGTAGTCAGGGTGCTCACATCGGCGATGACCAGAGAGGGCTGATAGAAGGCGCCTATTAGATTCTTCGCCCTGGGATGGTTGACGGCGACCTTGCCTCCAATGGCGGCATCAGCCATGGCGATGAGTGAGGTGGGCACCTGGACCAGGGGTAAGCCGCGGAGGAAGGTGGCAGCAACAAAGCCAGCGAGGTCGCCCACCATGCCCCCTCCAAGAGCGACGATGGCATGGATCCTCTCAGTCTGGCGCTCCACTAGCCAGTCGTAGAGCTTCACTGCGGTATTGAAAGTCTTTGTCGTTTCCCCTGGGGGCACACTGAAGGACGCAGCTTTGAAGTCAGCCTGCTCCAGAGACTCGCTCACCGGGGAGCCATGGCGCAGAAAGACATTCTCATCGCTGATTACGCTGGCACAGTCGCTGAGACCAAGCTGGCGCATCCGTCTTCCCAGATCGTCCAAGATACCCCAGCCTACGAAAACGGGATAGCCCTGCGTGGGTGTAGTAACCACAAAGGGGGTACTTTCATGGTAAGAGGCAACGCTATTCCGGTGGCTTACCTGGCGAAAGCAGTGGAGAA
>JAIWEW010000104.1:0-4907 GCA_048632005.1 bacterium | reverse complement strand
TCGCTCACCCCAACCCCCACGCCTACTCCCACCCCAACCCCACCACCATTCGAGGGTGAGGGTACAGTTGGAGCATCAGGTGGTACCGTAACCACAAACGATAGCAAGGTCAGCCTGGATTTCCCTGCAGGGGCATTCACCAGTAATACCACTGTTACCATTAAGAGTGCTAGCTGCCGCACAGCTCCTGAGGGGTACACCGTTCAGAACACCTGCTTCTCCATCACTACCTCACCATCGGTAGCCAATCTGTCAGCGAGCGCAACAATCCAAGTCAAGTATTCAACTGCCGACTGGAATGCTGCTGGTAAGGATCCGGATCGTTTGAAGCTGGCGTATTACAGCGGTGGGGAATGGAATTTGCTTGTTACCACGGTGGGCACAGCTTCAGGCACAGTGAGTGCTCAGACGGATCACTTAAGCGACTGGGCGGTTCTAGCAAAAGAAGCGGGCTCTGCCTGGCAATGGTGGTACACACTGTTAATCGTACTGGGGGTTCTCATTGTCATCGCGGTCGTTGTGTTATTCGTGGTTATTCGTGGGAGAGGATCAGCAGAGGATTTTGATGACGACGATCTTTATATAGACGATGATGAAGAGTTTTAATTACTTTGCTTGCAAGCGGGGTGCCAGCTCTCCAGCCCGCAAGCGTTGCAGCGACCGGAGCGGCAGTCATCGGTTGGCTGGTCCTGAAGAGTACGTTGGCACTCCCTTTGCAGAAACGTAGCGTTTATCCCAACGTCGATATGAGCCCAGGGTAGGATTTCATCAAAAGGGCGTTGGCGGTTAGCATAGAAAGCGGGGTCGAGCCCAAATTCATCGAAGGCTCGACCCCATTTTTCATAATTGAAGTGCTCGCTCCAGGCATCGAATTTAGAGCCCGATTGCCAGGCACGATATATAACCTGAGACAGGCGCCTATCGCCCCGCGCCAGTACCCCTTCAAGTAAGCTCATCTTGGGGTCATGCCATGACAGGTGCATACCAGATTTTTTCAGGCCGCGTCTAAGAGCCTCGATGCTGGCATTTAGCCCCTCTTCACTGTGCTGCGCCGCCCATTGAAATGCAGTGTGCGCTTTGGGCACAAAAACGGAGGTGCTTACCTTTATATGAAGAGCTCTGCTACCGGGTTTCCTCTGTGCAGGGCTACCGTGACGCACCAGATGAACGATGCTCTCTATATCATCTGGTGTCTCAGTGGGCAGGCCGAGCATGAAGTATAGCTTGACACTGCTCCAGCCAAGCTCAGCAGCGTTCTCCAGGGTTTGGAGAATTTCTTCATCGGAGATGCCCTTATTGATCACACGGCGCAGCCTCTCACTTCCCGCCTCAGGAGCAAAGGTCAATCCAGTCTTTTTCACAGTTGCAGTGGTATCTATTAATCCCAGTGAGAAGCTATCGATGCGAAGGCTGGGCAGTGATATCTTGAGATTGTGCTCTCGATAGCGTGATGATAGTATGCTTATCAGGCTCTCTATTTCTGAATAGTCGCCTGTGCTCAGGGACAACAGGGAAAGCTCATTATAACCGCAATTCCTCAGCAGTTCGTCTGCCGCCGATATAATCTCCTCCTTCGGTCGTTCCCGGAGCGGGCGATAGATTATCCCTGCCTGACAGAAACGACAACCCCTTGTGCACCCACGCTGGATCTCGATAGCTGCACGGTCATGGATTGTCGCCACATATGGGATGACCGGCCTGGTTACCACAGGAGGTAGGTCGACTAGTATGCGCCGCTTAATGCTTGGGCTTAGTCCCGCTGATGCAGGCCATATCTTAGCAATGGTGCCATCGATATGATAGTCAACCTGGTATAGACTGGGCACGTAGATTCCGGGAATGTGGGTCAGTTCCCGTAGTAATTCCTGCTTTTCATGTGGACCCTGCATCTTCCACCGGCGGAAGGTTTCCAGTAGCTCAAGGAGAACTTCCTCTCCCTCACCAAGGACAAAAAGGTCGATAAATTCTGCCATGGGCTCAGGATTAAGTGCGCAACTACCACCAGCTATTATCAGGGGGTAAGATCCATTGCGCTGCGAGGCGTGTACAGGTATCCCCGCCAGGTCAAGCATATTAAGTACATTAGTATATGTGAGCTCATAGCCCAGGGAGAAGCCGATAATGTCGAAGTCTTTTAACGGATGCCGCGATTCCAGGCTAAAGAGGGGGATAGAGGCATTCCGCATTTCCGCCTCCATATCGACCCAGGGGGCATATACACGCTCGGCTAGCGCATCGGGTTCTCTATTAACGAGATCATAGAGGATGACCAGTCCCAGGTTGGACATGCCGATCTCATAGAGGTCTGGGTAGGCCAGAGCCATCTTTATATCGATTGCATCCCAGTCCTTCGTGATGCTGTTCCACTCACCCCCAGTATAGCGGGCAGGCCTGGTTACCTTGGGAAGAATGTGATCCAGATTGGTCATGGTGTCCCCTATTATAGCAAAGCTATGCCCCTTTGACATCTGTGACCGAAAATGATAGGATTTAGAAGTGGTTGAGGCACCCCAATCTCCCCGATGATAAACCATAGCTAGATTACTGAGTTTATAGAGGCATGGGAGGAGCGTGCTTTAGGAGGTAACCATTGGTAGCTTCAAAAGTAAAGAAGCAAACGTCTGTTAAAGAGGGTAATAAAGCTTACGCTATCGTCCGAACAGGGGGAAGGCAGTATAAGGTATCATCCGGAGACAACATCGACGTAGCGCGCATTCGCGCAGCGGAAGGTAGCTCTATTGAACTGGATCAGGTATTGCTGGTCGCCGATGGGGATAGCGTGAGAGTAGGCACACCAACTGTTGATGGGGCGAAGGTTATCACTGAAGTCCTAGGCGAGGGCAAGGGAAAGAAAGTTATCGTCTTCAAATATAAGCCCAAGGTGCGTTACCGCAGGATGAAGGGTCACCGGCAGCTCTATACCACGCTTGCTATTAAGGAGATTGTATGCTAGCGTGGGGTCGAAGGCTCTGCCTAAGCTGATAGAAGTAAGCGAGGTGGGGGTATATACGCTTTGGGATAACGCGAAATATCTATGAAAAACGGAGGATAGCGAGAAAGTGGCACATAAAAAAGGTGGCGGAAGCACAAGGCTGGGGCGTGACAGCCACTCGAAAAGGCTTGGGGTTAAGCGGTATGGCGGTGAGCAGGTGCGCGCGGGCACTATAATCGTTCGCCAGAGGGGAACACGTATTCTCCCAGGGGATAACGTAGGCCTCGGTCGGGATCATACAATATTTGCGCTCATAGATGGCTTCGTCAAGTTCGGGCCAGCATCCAAAGATAGAAAGAAGGTAAGCGTTTACAGCCAATGAAAAAGGATATACATCCCAAATATGTGGAAGCGCAGGTCATCTGCTCTTGCGGTAACACCTTTACCACTGGCTCGACAAAGCCTGTGCTTAAGGTGGAGCTTTGCAGCAAGTGCCATCCCTTCTTTACCGGGGAGATGCGTATAGTGGATACGGCGAGGAGAGTGGAGCGCTTCAAGAGACGCTACAATATGATGTAGCGCAACATGTTCTACCCTGCAATTTCATCCAGTACGCGAAAGAAGCAACTCCTGTTACCAGTGTGGCATACGGGTCCAGTGGCTTCCACCTTAACCAAGAGTGCATCCTCATCACAATCCTTAAAGATATCGCTAACGTTGAGGTAGCTCCCCGATGTCGCCCCCTTATGCCAGAGTTCCTTTCGACTGCGACTATAGAACCAGACCTGA
The DNA here is from genome assembly GCA_048632005.1 of bacterium. Classification (GTDB taxonomy): domain Bacteria; phylum Chloroflexota; class Dehalococcoidia; order E44-bin15; family E44-bin15; genus JAAXQM01. The sequence goes on along the minus strand of JAIWEW010000104.1, from coordinate 1,186 downwards.
CCGGAGTCAAGCGTCCTTCTTAGCGACTCCTCGTTCATATAACCCACCATCAGCACCTCCCCTGTTTCTGCATCCTGAATAATCGCTGCTATTAAACCCTTTTCATCGAACTTCAACATGACTCCTCCTAAAGTTAATCACGTAAGCAAAAAAATTGCCGAATTCCTCGAAGGGCTCAAACCCTGCTCTGCGAGCCCGGGCGATGGTTGTTCTTCTCAAGGGATAATCGGGGTCTGGGAGGTATTCTGAAATTGATAGCACCCCATCGGGCCGAACCACACGATATAACTCCTGCAACGCACGAGTTTTATCAGGCATCTCACCGAGGACGGTGACCATATATGCCAGGTCGAAGCTGCCATTTTTGTATGGCAGGCATTCCCCATTCCCCACCGTTAGCTCGACGTTTTCCAGTGCCTTTTTGAAGATTTTCTTCTTAACTCTGTCTATCATCGCTGGCTGAATATCCAAGCAATAGAGCTTTCCCAAACCTTCCGAACTATATACTCGCTGCGCCGACTCGACGGTGAAAAAGCCGGGGCCAGGGCCCAGTTCCAGTACACTCATCCCTGCTGCAATTCCCACTTTATCCAGCAATTTCGCCGGGCTGAAAACGAGCCTGCGCACCGGATTATCCAGGATTGTAGCCAGGCGATGCGATATAGGAGTCGGGTGAAGCTTTCTAATAATGCGGGATAACACAAGCCATATAAAGAGGAGCACACCGAGTGTAATGAATATGACAATTAATGCGGGATGCACAAGAAGCTCCTACACGGTAATATCAGCCAGTGCAGCTTTCAGGTCTATGTTACCAGTGTAAAGGGCGCGGCCTACTATAGCTCCCTCAACACCAAGTTTGGCTAACCTTTTTAAATGCTCAAGCGACGATATACCACCCGCAACAATGATGGGAAGCCTGGTTTTTACTGATAATTCATGCACGCTATCATAATTCGGTTCAGTGAGTGTACCATCGCGAGATATGTCGGTATATATAAAGCGCTCCACGCCAAAGGATGCCATCATCTCCACCAGTTCGATTGCAGTAACCGCACTACTCTCCTGCCAGCCATGAGTTGCAACATATCCATCCCGGGCATCTATGCTCACGATAACACGATTACCGAACCGGCGACAGGCCTCTTTAATCAGGTCTCGGTCATCAATTGCCGCTGTTCCCAAA
>JAIWEW010000103.1:0-4929 GCA_048632005.1 bacterium | reverse complement strand
GGGGGGATTGCGCTGGCAGCTGTTGGAGCAATACTAGTGCTGACTGCAGCAACAGGACACTGTTTGCTGTATAGTTTATTCAAGTTTTCGACAACTAAATAAAGGCTTGCAAAAGTGCTATAGACAGCGGGTGCCGTTAAGGCTTAATATGTGCCCGCCGAGGCGAGACAGGAGTCCCTGAGTCTATGGCGCAGGGGCTTTTTTCGTCTATCACGAGTTCTTGTTCGCAGAGATGAGCCTCTCGCAAATCGCAGAGGTGAAGATATAGCATTCATAATAGAGACCGCTGAAAAAGAGGTGCAGGATACTTCCTGCCGGGGGTCTGGGGGTGTCCCCCAGCTTCAAAACTCCCCCAAGATTGGGGGATTAGGGGGTTGATTGAGACTATTTCAGCATTCTCATAATAATATAGAACTGAGAGGTGAGAAATGCGTTTAGAGGAGAAGAAGCAGACAGTCAGCGAGCTCGCCCAGAAGCTTGAGCGGTCCAATATCGTTATAACTACGAACTATATCGGGCTTACGGTGGCGGAGATGACAGAGCTGCGGCGCAAACTACGCCATGAGGAGATCGAATACCGGGTAATTAAGAATACCCTGGCCCGTTTCGCTGCCGAGCAGGTGGGTAAAGAACAGCTCAACAGCATTATCGAGGGTCCCACCGCGATCGCCTTCGGCTATGGCGATGAGACGGTGCCGGCCAAGGCCTTGCTCGATTACATCCGCTCGGCTAAAAGCGAGCTTAAGATCAGTGGCGGACTGATGGGGGAGCGGGTGCTCAGCGCCTCTGAGGTAGCAACACTGGCTACCCTACCCCCGAAGGAGGTCCTGATTGCAAAGCTGTTGAGCGGGATGCAGGGAAGTATATTCGCACTGGTCAATGTACTCAATGCAAATATAGCAGGCTTTACAAATTTACTGGTTGCACGTAAAAAACAATTAGAAGGAGGATAAAATGGCTGAGGAACTGGAGCAGAAAGCAGAAGAGACGGCAGAGGAAAAGACAGAGGAGACAGTCGAGGCAAAAGTAGAGGAGACTGTCGAAGCGAAAGCGGAGGAGACGGTAGAGGAGCCGAAGAAGCAGAAAGCAAAGGAAAAGGCCGAGGCGAAAGTGGAGGAGACGGTAGAGGAGCCGAAAAAGCAGAAGGATACAAAGCAGGCCGCCCCCAAATCTGCCGCTGCTAAGGCAGGAGGAACGATGACGAAAGACGATCTCATCGCGGCTATCAAGAATATGACCGTTCTTGATCTTAACGAACTGGTCAAGGCTCTAGAGGAAGAGTTCGGCGTTAGCGCAGCCGCCCCGGTGGCGGTAGCTGCACCTGCCGGTGGTGCTTCCGCAGAGGCTGCCGCTGATGTGGACGAGCAGACGGAATTCACCGTGACACTCAAAGATATCGGCGCCAATAAGATCAATGTGATCAAGACAGTGCGTGAGGTAACCGGTCTCGGGCTCAAAGAATCCAAGGACCTCGTGGACGCTGCCCCCGCAACGGTGAAGGATGGCATTACCAAAGAAGAGTCCGCCACGATAAAGGAGAAGCTGGAGGCTGCTGGCGCTACTGTTGAGATAAAATAGCTTCTGGATAGGAGAAGCGGCATTGACGGTAAAAATCATCATAGAACGAACGGTGAAGCCAGACCAGCAAGACGAGCTGCGGCTGCTATTAAAGGAACTGAGGGCTCACGCGATTCATCAGCCGGGCTACATAGCGGGAGAAACGCTATTCTCAGTCGATAAATCGGGGACGCATCTCGTTATCAGCACGTGGCACAGCCTGCAGGACTGGAGGTCCTGGGAGAACAACCCCGATCGCCTGAAGATCTCAGCCAGGATCGAGCCCATGTTAACCTTTCCATCCAAAACAGGCGTTTTCGTGGAACCATGGGCCTCGCTACCTGAAGGTATCTGAAATAGGACCGAGGTGTTTAGCTGTGGTGGAATATCACCTCAGGATCGATGAACTGCCTGCTAGCGAGCAGCCCAGGGAGCGGCTCAGGGAGAGCGGGTCCGCTTCACTATCGAACAGCGAGCTCCTGGCAATTATTTTACGTACGGGGACCGCTGCAGAAAATGTGCTCGGGCTGGCCACAAGGATGCTCACCAGGTTTGGTGGACTCACCGGTCTGGCCCGGGCGAGCTTTAGTGAGCTTTGCTCCGAGCGAGGTATAGGACAGGCCAAGGCTGCCCAGCTTAAGGCCGCCCTGGAGCTGGGGCGAAGGCTGAGTTCCACCCAGCCCGAAGAAAGGGCAGTGATCCGCTCACCCGAGGATGTGGCCAACCTCCTTTTAGCAGATATGAGTGTTCTCGACCAGGAACAGCTCAGGGTGTTGCACTTGACCTCCAAGAATCATGTAATATCCATATCCGAGGTGTATAAAGGGAATGTGAACACATCGCTGATTCGCCCCAGTGAGCTCTTTCGAGAGGCGGTGCGGGAGAACTGCCCGGCTATCATCGTGGTACATAATCACCCCTCAGGAGACCCCGAACCCAGCCGCGAGGATATCGCCGTTACAGAGCAGATTGTAGCGGCAGGGAGGGTGTTGGACATCGAGGTGCTGGACCACATGATCATAGGCAGGCAGCGCTATGTAAGCCTCAAGGAGCGGGGAGTGGGGATTACGTAGGGTTAAGGAGGGTAAAATGGCAAAGAAAAAGGTACTGCTCACCGGCGCATCCGGCTCAATGGGCGGCGAAGCCTTCAAAGAGCTGCTGAGGAGAAGGGATCAATATGATACCGTGCTTCTGCTCAGGCCGTCCAAGATAAACAAGGAGGCCTTTGCCAAATATGAGGGGCAGGAAGGGGTGAGGATCGTCTGGGGGGACCTGTGTAACTTCAATGATGTACTGGAGGCGGTTAATGGCGTAGATCACGTCCTGCATCCTGCAGCTTTCATCTCCCCGGCGGCAGATCACAACCCGCCAATATGTAGAAAGATAAATACAGGCGGCACCGAAAATATAGTTGAAGCGATCAAGCAGCAGCCAGAATATGGCGATAATATCCGGCTGGTTAGCATCGGCTCCGTAGCTGAATATGGAGACCGCCTTCCACCGGTCCAGTGGATCAGGGTTGGAGACCCTCTGAAACCGAGCGTTGGCGATTTTTACTCTGTAACAAAAATGGGCGGTGAGAGAGCGGTTATAGAATCCGGTCTGAAATACTGGGCCATAATGCGGCAGACCTTTATCGCTATCCCCAATGTATACTCTCTCATGGATCCCATCATGTACCACCAGCCTCCCAATACCCATATCGAACTCATAACCAGCGAGGATGCAGGGTACGGACTGGTCCAGACCCTTGAGTGCCCCGATGACTTTTACGGCAGGGTATACAATATGGGAGGTGGCCCGTCATGCAGGGTTCTGTATAGCGATTACCTCAGGGAATTTATGAATATCTTCGGCCTAGGTGATTACAGAAATATATTTCCACGCAACTGGTTCGCTATAAGGAATTTCCATTGTGGCTGGTATGAGGATAGCTGGATTCTCAATGAATACCTGGGTCACTGGCGGCAGTCCTTTGAGGATCAGATAAAGCAGGTGATAGATGCCGCCCCATGGTACTTAAAACAGGGTGGAAAGCTCGCTCCTCCCTTCCTGGCAAGATTGTTTATGAAGAGAATGGTAGACCCGTTGAAATGGATTAAAACCAACGATAAAGAAAAGCTCTGTGCCTTTTTCGGCAGCCGTGAAGCGTGGGCAGAAATCCCCGGATGGGACGAGTACGTTGTCGAAGAGGAAGACAAGGAACGGAAAACCAGGGAAGACCCGCTGACCAAAGAGTATACTCTGGTAGATATGCAGGCGCTGGCCAATTCAAGAGGTGGTGAATGCATGTCGACGGAGTATATCGATATTAAATCAAAGCTTAACTGGAAATGCGGTTTCGGACACGAGTTTGATGGTACCCCCAGATTTACTCTATCCGGGCACTGGTGCCCGGAGTGTGTACCCCCACCATGGAACTGGGACGCCATCGCCAAGGTGGACCCGGCCATAGCCTCCGTTTATTACTACAATCATGCCAAAGATGAGGCTCAATGTGTTGATTATCTATACTGCCCCAACGAATGATACAGATGTCACACCGAAGCTATAGCCGTTACATCACGAGCTCCGTACTGGTGCTGATCGCTGTAAACGTTCTTCTATATATAGCGACCCTTGCTGACCCTGATCTCATCTACAGGCTGGGTCTACAGCCATCAACATGGATGGAAAGGCCCTGGACATTATTGACCAACCTCTTCATCCACGGTGGCTTATGGCATCTGGCGGCGAACATGATAACCCTCTTCTTCTTCGGGCGGTATCTATCCATGATGGTAGGAGAGGCGAAGTTCCTCATCGTTTATTTCCTCGGAGGGATAATCGGTAACTTCTTTTTCATACTGCTGGGGCCATCAAACACGCTGGTCATTGGTGCATCGGGAGCCGTCTTTGCGGTGGGTGGAGCGTTCACCTTGCTGGCGCCGAAGATGAAAGTCTTTGTATTCCCCATACCGGTCCCACTTCCCCTATGGGTAGCAGTCATCGGCGGTTTCATCATACTATCCTTTCTCCCTTTCGTGGCGTGGGAAGCTCATCTCGGCGGCCTGCTTGTCGGACTGGCGGCTGGTTTCTTCTTTAAAAAGCGCCAGCGTAATATGCCGGTGTTCCGCTAGCCCGCTAGCCCGTTGCATTGGGGTTCCTTTGTTGCTACAATCTGGCTCAGTGGTAATACTCTATGTGGTCAAGTGAGTATGACGAGAGAGAAAACCTGATGATCGAAATCGAGGAGATGCGCGAAAAATTCGATAACTCGCCTTGCGCTGTTTTCCATGGTATGAATCTCGTGGAACTCTCACCAGGATATGCCAAGGTAAAGCTTGAGCTGAAAAGGGAGTTTCTAAACTGGGAGAATATGATTCATGGTGG
>JAIWEW010000102.1:0-4953 GCA_048632005.1 bacterium | reverse complement strand
TCTTCGCCGTGGCCTGGATAGACCAGTGTATCATCGGGTAGAATGAAGAGCTTCTCGGTAATGGAGTGAATGATCTGCTCAAAGGCAGCGGGTGCCCCCGTTTTACCCGGGCCCCCAGGGAAGAGTGTGTCTCCAGAGAAGAGGTGTTTCCCTGTGAGCAGGCATAAGCTGCCTGTTGTATGGCCAGGGGTATGTAGTACCCTCAAGCTGACAGAGCCGAAGTTCACCACATCGCCATCATCTAGGATTATGTCGGGCGTCGAGGGAAGGGCTCCCGCTTCTAAACGATGAATGGCTACTGGGGACTGAAGCTTATCTCTTATCTCATTAAAAGCTCCCAGGTGATCAAAATGTGTGTGTGTTATTACTATATATCTTACCCTCACGTCCTCGGCCTGTTTTAAAATCCTTGAAGCCTCTCCTGGGGTATCAACGATGACGCCCTCGCCGCTTTGAGGGCAAACTATTATATAGCAATTAGTGCCGAAGGGCTGAATCTCAAGTTTCTTGATTTGCACCTCTCCGTCGTAATGCCAGTTCATTTCATCTCCCAGTCTATTGCAGTCGACAATGGAACTATAAAGCACAAAGACTGCGCTGTCAAAGGCTTAATTGGAACGAAAGCGTAGAGATGCTATACTTAAAAGGCGATGGTTTATACCATTGAACCGGAGAGCTTCGACGGTTTGGAGAAGGCATGGCGCAAGCTTCTATCAGTCTGCTCAACAAATCACATCTTTCTAACCCCCCAGTGGCAAAAAGCGTGGTGGCAGACATTTGGTAACGGGAGCGAACTAATGCTCCTGTCTGTTTATGGGGATACTGAGCTTATTGGTATCGTTCCACTGATGCGCCAGGGTAAAACAATATCCTTCGTCGGCAGTAGCGATGTTTGCGATTACATGGATTTTATAGTTCATCGAGGGCAGGAAGTCACCGTTTTTTCGCATCTCCTGGATTACCTTGAACCTATGGAATGGGACGCTATAGAGCTTCGGTCACTGCTTCCCGACTCCCTCGTTCTTAGTCATTTTGCCCCTCTTGCAAAACAACTCAACTATCTTGTGGAAGTTACAAAGGAGGATGTTAGCCTGCAACTTGTACTTCCCTCTAGTTGGGAGAAGTACCTCTCTAAACTAGAGGGCAAGGATCGCCGCGAGCTCAGACGCAAGCTGCGACGCCTCGATCAAACGAAATCCACCCGTTTCTATACTGTTACCGAAAAAGAGCAGATACACCAGTCATTGGAGGACTTTTTCGAGTTATTCAAGCTAAGTGGAGATGCTAAAGCGGGGTTCATGACCAATCAAATGAGATGTTTCTTTAATACTATGGCATACTATTTAGCGGAGGAAGGCAACATCAGGCTTTCTTTCCTTGATGTGGAGGGGGTTCGAGTGGCTTCCACTATATGTTTCGACTATGAGCATGAATTTTATCTGTACAACAGCGGGTATAACCCTGAATACGCTTCTTTTAGTGTTGGCTTGATTCTCAAGGTATTTTGCCTCAGGGATGGTATATTTGAGAGTAAGAAACGCTTCGATTTTCTCAGAGGCGCCGAGCCGTATAAATACGACCTTGGTGGTCATGATATACCTATAAGTCGCTGTGTTATTATGAGGAGCTGACTCTATGCGCATCGCCAAGATATGTGTTAACCGCTGCCCGCTAAGGCCATTGGGAGGCAAGGATACCGGTGGTATGCACCTTTACTTGCGAGAGCTCAGCCAGGAGCTGGGAAGGATGGGAGTGGAGGTGGATATATTCACCCGCTGGCATAGTTCTATGGATTCCGAGGTGATGGAGATAGGGGACAAGGTGCGTCTCATTCATATAGCGGCGGGCGAGCAGGAGGACATATTGAAGACAGATATCTACCACTGTCTTCCTCAGTTCACTTCAAACCTCTGCCGTTTTATTGAGAGAGAAAGTGTAACATATAACCTGGTTCATAGCCACTACTGGCTCTCTGCATTGGCTGGAGAGCAGGTACAAGACCGATTAGGAATACCACACATTACTACGTTCCATACGCTGGGAGAAGTTAAGAATCGGGTTCGACCTGCCGAAATGGAGCCAGATCTGCGCATCGAGGCGGAAAAAATGGCTGTAGCTTCAGCCAACTGTATAATTGCTGTCAGTTCCGAGGAGAAGAATGACCTGGTAAATATCTATGGAGCATGGCCTGATAAAGTTAAGGTAATTCCCTGTGGGGTTGACCTAGGACTTTTTCAACCAACGGACAAAGAAAAGGCACGCCGCGAGCTGGGTCTTTCAAAACACTCAAAGATACTGCTTTTCGTAGGTAGGATCGAGCCTTTCAAGGGGATAGATATCCTCCTTCGAACATTAGCATGCCTCGGGGAGGAAAAAGATCTGCATCTCCTCATAGTAGGAGGAGATACGGGTAGTGATGGCGAATTGTCTCGTCTGCGTTCACTGGCTAGCGAGCTGGGCATTGAAGAAATGGTGACCTTTTGGGGTACCGTGGAGCACGAAAGGATACCACTGCTTTACAATGCTGCCGATATCTGTGTAATTGCCTCATATCATGAGAGCTTTGGTCTAGTGGCTGTTGAGGCTTTGGCTTCCGGCATTCCCGTGGTCGCCCCGCGAGTTGGCGGCCTGTCCACCGTTATCACAGATGGGGAGACAGGTTATCTTATAGACAATCGTTCCAGCGAGGCTTTTACATGGCACCTGGAAAGGCTCTTGGACGACGATGAGCTCAGGCAGCGCATGGGACACGCGGCACGGCCATCGGTGATGAAATATGCTTGGCCGATAGTGGCACGTCAGGTTCTGAGCATCTATGAAGAGCTAACAACTGCCCAGGTTCCGCTGATGCCATAGGGTTACTCCTTTTCTTCGAAATCCTACCGATTGGTAGAGGCGCTTGGCAATCTGGTTCCTTCCGTCCACCGAAAGCTCTATCTCCTTAATTCCATTTTGCATTAGATACTCGATCCCCGCAATTAGTATCGCCTTGCCTAATCCTCGACCTCGATACCGAGGGTTTATACCCATCATTCGGATGTATCCCTTCTCTCTATCGGTAGGGTGATCCATTGTCCAGCAATAGCCCACATTTCTTCGGCCGTTATTGATATACAGGATACAATCAGGCCGGCACCAACTGGTGTTCAACAGGTAACAGATCTCTTTTACTGTATTAGGGCGAAATCCCCAGCTACCGGTGAATGACATGTTCTGAAGGGTGCAGAGGCTTTCCTCATCGCCGGGAAGAAAGTGTATAAACTCAAAGCCGCTTGGTATCTTGAGTGTCATCTCTCTGTATTCAGCGAGGCTCATATGCCAGTGGCACCGCACCACTCGAAAGCCTCTTTTTCGAACGAAGTTCTCACTAGTATGTAACCCCTGAGATATAGGTATTTGGAGTACTTCCGACCCCAGATCATAGCTATGATTAGCAGCAATTTCTAGCAGACTGCTGCCCATACCACGACCACGGTGTTTCGGATGTACGGCAACGTTAAGTATTACCCTGCCGATCTCTAGCTCGCGCTCCATAGCGGCATAGCCCATCAGAAGACCATCCACCTCTGCGACAAACAAGTCCTCCTCAAAATGATATCCCGGTTGCTCAATGCGGTGCTTAAACTCCTCCAATGAGGTAGCCTTGCTCAGCCCGTCCACCTCATCTATATAGTTAACCAGCTGAACATAGGCAGTTAGGTCGTCCTGGCGGAAATTACGGATAGTAACCAATCATCTTCCTTGTCGGTTCAATTGATGGCCTGTTTCATTGTAGCCGAAGGATTGCTGTGATACAATCCAAAAAGCAACGGTAGAGGTCCGTCTTCAATGGAAGAATCAATAAAAACAGTAATGGTGGTCAGCCCTCATCCCGATGACGCCGAGATCGGCGCTGGAGGTACCATTGCCTTATGGGTCAGGCAGGGGCGAGAGGTATTCTACGTCATCTGCACCAATGGCGATAAAGGAAGCTCAGACCCAAATATGACCTCGGAGGCTTTGGCCCAAATTCGGCAGCAGGAGCAAATGGAGGCAGCTAAAATACTGGGCGTTAGCAATGTCAGCTTCCTCGGCTACCCGGATGGAAGTTTGGAGGATACACCTGCTTTTCGCGGAGAGCTGGTGCGACTAATTAGAAAGCATCGTCCCGAGATAGTGCTAACCACTGATCCCTACCGAAAATACCTGTGGCATCGCGACCATCGTATTACCGGGATTGTCACCATGGATGCCATATTCCCTTATGCCCGCGATCACCTCTCCTATCCGGAGCAGATAGTTGAGGGTCTGAAACCGCACAAGGTAAAGGAGGTCTACTTCTGGGGTTCGGAAGAGTCGGACACTTTCATCGATGTTGAGGAAACCTTCTCTCTCAAGCTATCTGCGCTTAGCTGCCATGTTAGCCAGGTAGGTCAGTATGGCGATATTTTGAAACAGCACATCGAGGACAGGGCATCAAAGGCAGGGCAAAGCCAGGGAGTTCCTTTGGCTGAGGCATTCCGCAGGATCGAAATCATATACTAGAGCAATGGTAGGCTATTAGATATAGATCGCTCAAATTCTAAAATACCTTAGTAAGCTCTGATAAAGTTCACGAAATGTGATTTTCGATATCCAATTGACTTTTATTTAGTTATAGGGGTTTTCTTTTCTCTGTAATGCCTATATAAGGGATTATGGAGTCTTTTGTTCATACTAAGCCCTCATCATCATTAGCTCTCTTCGGCCCAGATACAGATTGGTCAAAGCGAATAACGATGATTGTCCCGAGTCAGAACTCAAACAACGTATCCGAGTTGAAGAAGTCGACCTTGTGATCAGGAAACATATTTTCCATGCGGTGTTTCTCGATTATTAGCTCGCCTTCTGCCTTTGAACCGATGTGAACTGATATGGCCAGGTCCCTTGTATTTCTATTAATTGCGTCAACAATATGTTTATCAGGGTCGGATA
>JAIWEW010000101.1:0-5094 GCA_048632005.1 bacterium | reverse complement strand
GGATGCACCCTTCGAGTGGGTAGAGCTGTTTAATTGCACAAATGAGCCCGTTGAACTTGTGGGCTGGATAATCAGCGATAACTATGGTAGCGACCCAATCCCCTCATTAACCCTGCCTCCCCACGGTTTTGCGGTGATCGCTGCCACGCAGGACTTCCATACCAACTTCCCCGACTTCACCGGCGCCATAGTCTTCATAGAGGATGGATGTATTGGTAATGGATTGAGCAATGATGGAGACCGCCTCATCCTTGAGGACAGCGCGTCAACTATTATCGATGCCCTCTCATATGGTGATAATGACACCATAATGCTGCCGCCTTGTCAGGATGTAGCTGCAGGCCATTCCCTGGAGCGCCAACCCGCTGGCATGGATACCGACCAGGCCAGCGACTTTGTGGATAACCCAAACCCCACCCCTGGTTATGGTTTGGCTACACCCGCACTCACACCAACGCCTACTATAACCCCAACGCCTACGCCAACAGCGAGTCCCACCGCTACACCAACTATTACTACGACTGCGACGCCTACAAGCACCCCTCCCAGCAGTCCGACCCCTGAGGGCACAACTCCGCCGCCTCAGGAATCCCCGGCTCGCTCTGGAGCGGTTTTACGCGCCATCTTTATTACAGCGGCATTAGCTCTCTTTGCCATCGCTTTATGGTTTGAAGTCAGGCGAAGGAGGAAATAATTGCCTTACTTCCCCCGCTTAAGATATAATTACGCACTAGGCTAACGCCATAGATATCTATCATTGCCCAGATGGTTGAGATTTCAGATATTATGGAGGGAAACTATTGCCCTGGTTCTATTTCGCGGGCACAATGATTATAAAGCTCCTGCTCCTGCTTCTTTTCCGCTGGAAGATCAAGGGGAAGGAGAACATACCTTCCCGGGGACCTTTGATAGTGGTGGCCAATCATCTCAGTATCGTTGATCCTCCTCTGCTTTCGGCCAGTATTCACCGAAGGATTGTATTCATGGCCAAGGAGGAACTATTTCATAATCCGTTATTTGGCCCGCTGGTGCGTGGCTGGCGGGCTTTTCCGGTGCGACGCGGCGTATTCGATAGGGAAGCACTCCGCCGTGCCGAGCAGCTATTAAATGATGATCAGGTAGTGGGGATGTTCCCTGAGTCGATGCGGAGTGCCACAGCTCAGATGCAGCAGGGCTTGACGGGTACCGCGCTCATCGCCCTACGAAAAGGGGCCACGATACTACCCGTAGGTATTACAGGGACCGAAAAAATTGATGGTATTAGCGTCGTATTTCGCCGTCGTACTTTAACCATAAGTATCGGAGAGCCATTCAAACTGCCCTCTATAGATGGCAGGTTGACCAAGGCCCATTTAGAAACGGCCACGGATTTTATTATGGAGCGGATTGCTGTTCTTCTCCCGCAAAGCTATCGAGGGTATTATGAAGATGGAAAAGGCTGCTGAAAAATGTAGCGTGTGATATTTGCAGTTTCCATCCCCGATTATACCTAATACTAGAGCAACGTGGTTGAAAGGAAACGGACCATGGAACAAAACGTCACAGAAAAATTTGGCATCTATTTAAACGCTAAAGATATGAAGGTGACGCGAATCAATTCTCCCTACTGGATCCCCTCGGGACCGGATTGGTCCCTCCTTACCCCGGAGGTTAACATGACCCTGCTCAGGATTCGACAACTAGCTAAAGAGCGGAAGCTGGTTAGCGAGCCCGACAAGCTGGTCTGGAGTTAGTCTCTACGTTTAAAGGTATGTTAGCCCGGCTATCGATGTATAGAGGTTCAAAAAAGAGCCTTTATGTGATATAATTACGACCTGCCAAGCCTAAAAAAAGGAGAGCCTCATTTATGAACAATGACCCTAAGATAGTATGGTTTGAAGATGTAGGTAAAGACGACATACCCCAGGTCGGTGGCAAGGGGGCAAACCTGGGAGAGATGACCAGGGCTGGAATTCCAGTGCCCCCGGGTTTTATAGTTACCGCCCAAAGTTATTTTTATTTCCTGGAAAAATCAAAACTCACCAAGACAAAACTCACCGATAAAATTAGAAATCTGCTCTCGTCTTTAGATCCCAATGATAATCATAAACTTCAGGATGTTGCATTAGAAATCAAGTTTCTACTAAATACAGCGTATATGCCTGAAGAGATCTCCGAGGAAATCGCACGAGCCTATAGGGAGATGGGCGGTGGTCTGGTAGCAGTGCGCTCCTCAGCCACCGCCGAGGACCTGCCTGAGGCATCATTTGCCGGTCAGCAGAGAACCTTCCTTAATGTGAAAGGCGAAGAGGAGGTTATTGCCGCGGTGCATGGTTGCTGGGCATCCCTCTTTGAGCCGAGGGCGATTTTTTATCGAGCCCATCAGGGCTTTGACCACCTCGCTGTTGGCATTGCAGTACCGGTGCAGCGGATGGTGCAGTCGAAGATTTCAGGTGTCATGTTCACCCTGGATCCGGTTACCAGCGATAAAGGAAAAATTGTTATTGAGGCGATTTATGGCTTGGGTGAGGCTATTGTTTCAGGGGAGGTGAACCCTGACCTGTACATGTTGGAGAAAAAAGGGCTAAAGATCGTCGATAAAAAAATCGTCCAGCAGGAATGGAAACTGGTGCGCAATTCCAGAGGAGGCAAGGATCTCGAGAAAGCGAATATCAGGGTGGCCATCCCTGATGCGAAACAAGCGCTACAGAAATTGTCCGATAAGGATATCATAGCGCTGGCAAAGATCGGTAAAAAGCTCGAAGACCGGTACTCTTTCCCTCAGGATATCGAATGGGCTAAAGATGGAGGCTCAATATTCATTGTACAAACCCGTCCCGTTACTACCATAAAGGAAAAAGCGACGCAGCTGGAGATATTGGACAAGACAAAGAAGCCCCTGCTGACTGGTTCCCCCGCCAGCCCTGGTGTTGCCTACGGACCGACCAAGATAATTCGACAACCATCCGAGATCGGTAAGATTTTGGTAGGCGATGTACTTGTTTCCGAGATGACTACCCCTGATTTCGTGCCTGCAATGAAGCGAGCAGCGGCAATTGTAACCGATAGAGGTGGTAGGACGTGCCATGCTGCCATTGTTAGTAGGGAGCTGGGCGTCCCATGCGTCGTGGGGACGGAGAATGCTACACAGGTATTGCAGGCCGAGAATGTGATTACCGTGGATGGCTCCGAGGGGAAGGTCTTTGATGGCAAGCTTGCTACTGTGATGCGTAAGACGGCGTCTATTACCCGCAAAGCACCAGTTAAGACAAAAACAAGGGTTTATGTTAATTTGGCTGATCCGGAGCTGGTGGAAAGGGTTGCCAGTCAACATGTCGATGGTGTGGGTCTGCTTCGTGCCGAGTTTATAATCGCACAAATTGGTGAGCATCCTCGTTATATGATCAACCAGGGGAGAGGGAAAATTTTCGTAGATAAACTCACTGACGGTGTTACTACTTTCGCTAAGGGTTTTCACCCTCGCCCGGTGGTTTACCGCACTACCGATTTTAAGACCAATGAATATAGAAATCTCACGGGCGGGGAGAAATATGAGGCTATCGAGGAGAACCCCATGCTTGGCTACCGGGGGTGCTCCCGCTATGTGAAGGAAGCCGATCTCTTCAATATGGAGATAGAGATGGTCAAGCGGGTGAGGAAGTACTATAAGAATCTCTGGGTGATGATCCCCTTTGTAAGAACGGTTGACGAGATGGCAAATTTGATGAGCATATTGAAGAGCGAAGGGCTTAGTTCCTCCAAGGATTTCAAGATTTGGATGATGGTTGAGGTGCCTTCCAATATTTTCCTTATAGATAAGTTCATCGATACAGGCATAGATGGTATATCCATCGGCTCTAACGACCTGACTCAGCTCATCCTCGGGGTCGATCGCGATAACCCGAAGTTTGGAGAGACATTCGACGAGCGAAACGAGGCGGTGATGTTAGCACTGGAGAAAGCGATCAAAACGTCGATAAAGAGAGGGATTACCGCCTCTATATGCGGGCAAGCACCTTCGGTTTATCCGGAGTTGACCGAGAAGCTGGTGGAATGGGGAATCACCTCTGTCTCGGTAAGCCCTGATGCAATAGAGAGTACCAGGGATATAATAGCTAGTATAGAGAAGAAGGTAGTCACATAGCTCCTCTTTTTCAGGAAAAACCCATTTGCACTTTACGCTAGCCTTATACCTGTATTAATAAAGGCTACCTGTAGATAAGAGTAAGATGACTAAGAAGCTGAGCAATATAGACCAGATTATAGCTAAGTATCAAGGGGACCAAAGCGCCTTGATACAGATGTTACTTGAGATCCAGCGGGAGAACCGATGGCTTCCCAAGCCAGTGCTGGCAAGGCTGAGCCAGAAATTGGGAATCCCGATTAGTCAGATTTACCATATAGCTACCTTTTATAAGGCTTTCAGCCTGATTCCCCAGGGGCGCCATACCGTATCGGTATGCCTGGGTACAGCCTGCCATGTACGTGGCGCTCCCCGTCTTCTGGACCGGGTGACGGATACGTTAAAAATAAATCCGGGGGAAACCAGCGCGGACCGTAAGTATACCCTAAAAACGGTAAATTGCCTTGGTTGTTGCGCCCTGGGACCGGTGATGGTAGTTGATGGTGAATACTATGGCAAACCCTCCGCGAAAGAAATTGAAAAGATAATCGCAAACTGCGATTAGGAGGAGTCATTGTGCGATTAAAATCGCCTGCTGATTTACAGAGAAAAAGGCAACAGATAATTTCCCTAAGAGACTCCAAAAGACATTGCGTTACTATCTGCTCGGGCACGGCTTGCCATGCCTACGCTAGCGAAAAGACTGCATTGGCCTTTGTTGAAGAGATTAAAAGTAATGGCCTCGAAGGTAAGGTGGATGTCAGGCGCACCGGATGTCATGGTTTTTGTGAGCGGGGACCTATAGTTGTCATCTTCCCGGAGGAGATCTGTTATCTTGGGGTTAAGCCAGAGGATGCCTCGGAGATCGTATCCACAACACTGAAGGGGAAGGGGTTGGTTGACCGACTACTATACAAGGATGGTAATGGTGAGAAGGTGGTACATGAGGGTGAGATACCGTTTTACAAACATCAGACACGGATTGTCTTTGG
>JAIWEW010000100.1:0-5132 GCA_048632005.1 bacterium | reverse complement strand
CTCGGGAACCTGAGGGACTTTCTCACCTGATATATCTACAAGTTCGTCCGTATCAATCGGATCACCCCATATCTTGGCCCTGAATGTGCCGTCATCCCATTCGGCATCTTGATAAGCTCCCAAGAAGCGGTACCCGAAATACGGATAAAGACGTCCCGTTGCTTCCAGCTCAATCCCCTTCTGTTCGGATTCGCCTACATTGCGATAGCCTTTCCAATCCGTATAAGATACCGTCTCATAAAGGGACATAAACTTATCCTTGACCTTCATGTAGTAACTGGTGAGGGTAAAGCTAAGCTTTGACCCGAAATAGTGTTTGTACCCGAGTTCGTAAGTAAGATATTCTTCGGGCTCTAAATCCTCCGGCCTGTTCAGATCGTCGCCATATTCCATGGCATATTTATAATAATAAACGTTAGGATACCAATAAGACTGGGAAGCTGATATGTAGATGGTAGAGTCCTGGGTGGGGTGAAGGGCCGGGGTCACATCCCAACTGTAATCAGTGTGGTCTTTCGTAACCTGTTTAGGTTCCTTGTTTTTAACGTTGTATTCCACGTCGTCAACACGGCCACTCAGATTGAGTTCCCAGTGCTCACCAAAGTCCAGTTCATTACTCAGAAAAAGACCCCACCGTTCCCGTTCTGTATCTAAGCTACCCTTGGCTACTGCGGTCTCTTGAAAAGCCGAATAAGGTACGGGAGACCATGGATATGTTTTTTTCTGGTCAAAGTCAATCTTTTCATAATCAGCTCCAAAGGTCGGAGTATATGCAAATTCGCCAAAGCGAAAGTTGTAGCCTCCGGAGGCCTTGGCCAGGATCCTATCAGAGTCCTGATCTTCCCTGTAATCATAATAGGAACTAGTCTTGTTGTAGTCGGGATCCAGTTTATAAGTCAATTTATCATACCTGTGATCCGTGTTGTCATAAGAGACTAAGCTGTTGACAAAAAAATCCTTGTCTCTATGTGTAAATTCAAGACTCGTGGCGATATTTTCATCGTTATGCTCCCGGGGGTGAATCAGGTCGGGGTCTGTCTCTGATGTCGGGAAAGTGCTGTCTTCCCGGTAATTGTCAACCTGCCATTTGGTCTTGCCGTAGTTTGTTTCGTAATCCATTTGCCGCCAAGCTAGGTTAAGACCCAGGCGCGTATCATCTGAAAAGTTATAGCCAACACCCAAACGGGCAGCGCTTCTTTCCTTTTCCTCATCCGCGTAACCATCCGTATCCAAGCGAGAGGCCCCAAGACCATAGTCCCAGCCCCCGATGCGTCCAGTTATGCCAGCCGACTCCTCCCACGTATTCCAGGAACCATAGGAGGCACTCAATTTGATTTGAGGAGGCCCTGCTTTCCCCTTTTTTGTAATGATGTTAATGACACCACGAGCCGCATCAGGGCCATAGAGAATGCTGCCTGAAGAACGAAGCACTTCAACTTTCTCGATGTCAGCAAGGGGTATGGCATCGTATTGGACGTAGTTGCCAATGCCCGAGTTTGCAGGAACACCATCAACCAGTACCAAGACCCCTGCTGACTGACTACTCCGGTTTCCCCGGAAGGTGACTTCGTTTCTGGTAGTACTGTCGTCAATCACGCCGGGTATATTCTCCACGACCTCCACTATGTTCTTTGCGCCCATTTCCTCGATTTCTTCAGCAGTAATAATCGTGATGCTGGCAGGTGTTTCGACCAGCTTCTTGTCCGTTCTGGGGGTACTGACGACCACCTGTTGAAGCTTAATAGTCCCTTCGGTCTCTTCC
Source organism: bacterium (assembly GCA_048632005.1). GTDB lineage: Bacteria > Chloroflexota > Dehalococcoidia > E44-bin15 > E44-bin15 > JAAXQM01. The sequence goes on along the minus strand of JAIWEW010000100.1, from coordinate 3,370 downwards.
TCAGCCCAAGCCCCCTGGGCGAAAATAAGACCCATAATTCCCAATAACAAGGCAATCAACTTTAGACCTTTCATCACATAAACTCCTTCTGGTAACGGGTTGCACTCCAACCCCTCAGAGTTGACATGAGAATTCTTTAGTCGTATTACTACAACCGAAGTATCCCTCACCCCGAGGGGGCTTCACCGGGGAGGGCAGCTTGTAAACCTTGGCAGGTGCCTGCTGCCTTCCCTTACTCATTTCCTAAATGTTCACCGCAGAGAAAGTTTAATATCACCCCCTTTCACAAAAAATTTTCTCTTTAGGTAAGCTCAAACACGATAGTAAGCTCCAGGGGAATCTCTCCCTTAAAAAGGTGCCTAGGCGGTTTTGGAAAGGGTGCAGCATCTTTCACTGCATTAAGTGCTGCTGTATCTAGGAACAAGTGCCTGGAGGGCTTCACAAGCTCAACAGCGCGGACACCCCCATCTGTTGTGATGACAAAGCGTATGGTCACAGAGCCCTCTATTTGTCGGACCTTGGCCGTGTCAGGATACGATTTGTGTCGTTCAATTTTGAGTCTCACCATTTCAAGATAACTGTAGGAGGTATCCAGTTCCCCCGGGCTCCAGTCAGCGATGTTCAGACCAGAGCCGGCAGCGATATCCGGCATGCTGATTCCCTCCATTAGACTGTCGGGCAAGCCCTTCTCAGCAGGGTCTATCCTTATTGGCTTGAACGAAGGTATTTGGCGCTGGGTGATCTTTAGCCTTTTTACGTCCATCGGCTGAGGAGCCTTGGGCCTGTGACGTGGTCTGGGGATACTCCTTGGGGATAGTTTGGATACATTGTGTAATGTTAACTCGATGTAGGTCAGGGCGTTCGAATTGTAGATCCCGGAAATATGCATGAATATAAAAATGTGTATACCAAGAGATATGGCCACTAAACCGCGGAAGAGCCAGTTGGGTTTTCTTTTATAACCTGGTACCGGTTTCAAAGCCCTCTCGCCCGCTCCCCTGGCCTGTTAAATTGCTTCATGGGACAGGGAAGTTCATAAAGCTATGTGCAAGATGTTAGCAACAACTCATGATTACGAGCCTGGTTATTTAACAGGCTGAATCGCTTGAGCCCACAGTCTTCGACCCTGAGGCTCAGACCCGAAGGGAGATCACGGAGATGATTATTGATCTTGGCCTGATTTTTTGACAGGTCAAGAAACTCTGCGGCTCTGGTACGCCAGGATAAGTCTGGCTGATCTATATGACTGAAAGGTGTCATACATGTTAATTGCTCGTTCAACATGTAGTTGCGGCCTCCCGTGGAGGGTAACCGAACACGGGGAGTAGGCCGGTCTCTGCAATTTATGGTTAGAGGCGAAAGGGGGTAGTACTTCCTGGACAACGAAGGCGTAAGCCCTAACGAAAGTGAACCTGATTCGGCCTCGTTACGCTTATATGGCGGCGGCCAACTTTCCAGAGATGGTGAAGCCTGCCACCGGCGGGGTAGAAGCGAGCGAAAGCACCTGCTGGGCCGCCCGGGGTGGTTGAGGAGAGCGTGCGCCGAAAGATCAGTCGAGGAACCTGGGAGGCCCGACGTGGTGTTCGCGTCAGGAGACGTGGACAACGCTTTCAGGGAATCAATAACTTGGGAGACGGCCACGGTCGGGAGTCGGAGCGGCTCATAGTAGCGAGGAAGTCCCGGAAACGGGATGGAGCAAAGGGGCCGCACTTCAGTCATGATTCGATCAAGGGAGAAAGATACCGCTTGAGCCGAAAGCGCTCCGTCACGGAATGGATGGCAGAAGGGTTCCAGCCGGAACCCGGGATGCCGGTTAAAGTCTCTCTCCTGCGATGGAAACTGGGCCGTAAGGCCAAACGAGAACGTCAGTTCCGGTTCTACGTCCTGTATGATCGAGTATTTCGACGGGATGTATTGGAAACAGCGTGGGCTCGAGTACGAGCCAATCAGGGGGCACCGGGAGTGGATGGAGTAACCATCCGCAGCATAGAGGAGCGAGAAGGAGGAGTTAACGCATTTCTTGATGATATTGACAGGGAATTGCGTACCAAGATTTATCGTCCTCGACCGGTGCGCCGTGTCTATATCCCCAAGGCAAACGGCAAGAAGCGCCCCCTTGGAATTCCTTGTGTGAGGGACCGGGTGGTACAGATGGCTGTTTTGCTGGTTATTGAACCGATCTTTGAAGCAGACTTCATGGACTGCTCCCATGGCTTTCGACCCGGGCGAAGAGCTCACGGAGCCATGGATGAGATCCGAAAGAACATCCATATGGGTCGGTGGGAGGTATATGATGCGGACCTTGCCAGCTATTTTGACAGCATTCCCCATGACAAGCTGATGCGAATGGTTGAGAAAAGGATTGCGGATCGATCGGTGCTGAAGCTGATCCGAATGTGGCTTCGCTGCCCGGTGGTGGACAGAGATGGCAAGGGCAGTGGGAAGACATCCCGAAAGGGTACGCCCCAAGGGGGTGTTATCTCTCCGCTGCTGGCCAATATCTACCTCCATGAGCTGGATCGGGCCTTTCATGAGGCAGACGATGGCCCCTATAAGGTGGCAAAAGCTCGACTGGTCAGATACGCTGACGATTTTGTGATCCTGGCTCGATATATGGGGCCACGCATCACTAAATGGGTAGAGAAGAAGCTGGAAGGGGACCTTGGGCTTAAAATAAACCGGAACAAGACGAACATCGTGCGAATGGGGCGACGGGGAGAGTCTCTGGATTTCCTGGGCTTTACTCTCCGTTATGACCGTGACCTGAAGGGACGAGATAAGCAATATCTGAATGTCTTCCCATCCATCCAGGCCATAGCCCGTCTCCGAGACAAGACCAGAAATAAGACCCTCAGCGGGTATAAGAAGCCCCTCAAAGAGGTCATTAAAGAAATCAATGTAATCCTCAGAGGCTGGGCGAACTACTTCCGTTATGGGTATCCTCGGAAAGTGTTTCGGGATATGAACCATTTTGTACGATGTCGGTTTAAGCGATTTGTGCTGAATCGGAGCCAAAGACGTAGCAAACCCTTCAGGCAGGGTGAGAGCATGTACGCCGGATTGAAACGATATGGCCTCCTGTATCTGTAAGTGTTGCACGTCCACAACTCCTCGTGAATGCCTTGCAGCGAGAGACTGTCGGAGAGCCGTATGCGGGAAATCCGCATGTACGGTTCGACGAGGGGGAGGGCAGCACGGATGCATGGTCTGCTGACTATTTGCCACGACGCCCCAAAGGGCTGATACTATGGAAGTCAGTGACCTAAACATTCAATGTTCCCTCTCTACTCTACTGACTCAAGTGAGTGAAACGAACGGGCGGTGAATGTTCGGTCTTTTAGAGTCAGATAAGCGCATGAATACATGCAAT
>JAIWEW010000099.1:0-5141 GCA_048632005.1 bacterium | reverse complement strand
GACTTTTTTTAGAGCTGGGGGAGATAACCCCAGACCCCCGGCAGGAAGTATCCTGCACCTCTTTTTCAGCGTTCTCTTAATTAATTCTATAACTGAGCTTATTTCCCCCACCTGCCGAAGGAGATCCGGTATAGAAAACGGTCCCAGGAGTTACCCCAAAGATTGCCAACCCGGATCATACGCAATATTATATTTATCGCTTTCGCTTTTTCAGCCCCGTAGGCTTGCTCCAGTCTTCTGGTAGCTTCAGGGTCCGGGCTAGCATTAGAATCGGCCCAGTGCTGGGCATAGAGCAATGCTACGGCCTCCTCTTGAGGGCAGTTGTCCACGCTACCGGTGAGAAGCCCGGTGATTTCATTCTGATCGACCCCACTTCGCAGGGCTTCTCTCGTGTGAGCCCAGCAACAATAGCGGCAACCATACACAGAGGTGACCGAGAGCATAAGCCTTTCCCTGAAGGCACTGGCTATCAGCTTTTCCCTCATTATCCGTCTGACATCCCTCATGTTCATTATTAGGAAGGATATATCCGTAAATAACTCCCTAAGGCTATATGTCCTTTTCGTGAACCTACCGGTCGCTATCTCGGAGATGGGTTGTCCTGTATCTCTGACTACCTTAAAGCTACTCATGTCTGAACCGCTTCCAGCCTATCGGCGTGTTTTGCCAGTATTATCTTAAGGTATTGCCCGGTAAGTGAACCAGCTTCCATGGCGATCTCCTCCGGCGTGCCCGTGGCGATGATGTACCCCCCGCGATCGCCCGCGCCGGGACCGAGGTCAATGATGTAGTCGGCGTTCTTGATCATATCAAGGTGGTGCTCGATGAGTATTACTGTATTACCCCCATCGACTAGACGATGGAGCACTCGAAGCAATGCGGCGGCATCCTCGAAGGAAAGTCCGGTAGTCGGCTCATCGAGTATATATAGCGTTTTTCCTGTGGAGCGCTTGGAAAGCTCTGTGGCGAGCTTTACCCGTTGCGCCTCGCCTCCAGAGAGGGTGGTTGCCGGCTGCCCCAGCTTGATATAGCCCAGTCCAACATTCTCAAGTGTCTCCAGCTTGCTTCTCACCTTGGGAAAATGCTCAAAGAAAGAAGCAGCCTCGGCAACGCTCATCTCCAGGATCTCAGCGATATTCCTCCCCTTGAACCGGATCTCCAGCGCCTCGCGATTGTAGCGCTTCCCGCTGCAAACGTCACAGGGTACGGTGACGTCGGGTAGAAATTGCATCTCTATCCGGATATAGCCTTCTCCACTGCAAGCTTCGCAACGTCCTCCTTTGACATTGAAAGAAAAACGCCCTGGCTTATAACCAAGCATACGAGCCCCGGGCACGGTAGCGAATAGCTCCCGAATCGGGGTGAAGGTGCCTGTATAGGTTGCCGGGTTGGAGCGCGGGGTGCGCCCGATAGGCGACTGGTCGATATTGACTACCTTATCAATGTGCTCTAACCCCTCGATGCCGTCACAATCGCCGGGCCGGTCCTTTGCCTTATAAAATATCTGGGCCAGCTTCTTATAAAGGATCTCATCTATGAGTGTGCTCTTGCCCGAACCTGATACCCCCGTGATACAGACGAATCTCCCGAGGGGAATGGGGACATCGATATCCTTGAGGTTGTTCTGACGGGCACCCCTGATGAGAAGGCTATTCCCTGAGCCAGGGCGGCGCGCTTCAGGGAGTGAAATCTCCTTTCGTCCGCTGAGGTAATCACCGGTGCTGGAACCGTGACACTCCATAATATCCGTGATAGTTCCCGTGGCTACAACCTTCCCGCCATTCTCCCCGGCGCCGGGACCCATGTCGATGATGTAGTCGGCGGCGCGCATCATCGCCTCATCGTGCTCTACTACGATGATAGTGTTACCCAGACCCTTTAGCTTCTTCAGCGTCTCGATAAGGCGATGGTCGTCGGCAGGATGGAGTCCCACCGTAGGCTCGTCGCATATATAGAGCACCCCCATAAGTCCGCTTCCAATCTGGGTAGCCAGGCGAATGCGCTGTGCCTCACCACCAGAGAGTGTGCTTGATCCACGGTCGATAGCGAGATAATCAAGCCCTACGTCTTTCAAGAAGCCAAGACGGGAACTGATTTCCTTGAGGATCTGGTGGCCGATGAGTGATTCGCGCTCACTGAGTAGTGGCTCTACCTTACTATCGCCGCTGAGCTTTCCGAGCCATGTCAATGCCTGATCAATAGACATGGCACTCACCTGAGCGATGTTTTTATTCCCAATGGTTACCGCCAAGGACTCGGCCTTGAGTCTCTGCCCATGACAGGCAGCGCAGGGATGCGATGTCATATAACGCTCTATTTCAGTACGTATATATTCGGACTCGGTCTCGCGGAAACGCCGCTCAAGGTTAGGAATCACACCCTCGAATGTGCTGTCATACTGGTAGGTTCGCCCGAGCTGCGTCTCATGCTTTAATGTCACTAACTGGCTGCCACTGCCGTAGAGGACAACATTAAGTTGTTCCGGAGTTAGGTTCTTAACCGGTACATCAATAGAGAATCCGTATTTACGGGCTATGGATTCCAGCATGCTTGTATACCAAGGGCTCATGGAGCTTGCTCGGGTCCAGGGCCGGATTGCCCCTTCAGCAATTGATAGCTTCTTGTTGGGAAGGGCCAATTCGGGGTCGATCTCCATCTTGACCCCAAGCCCGGTGCATGAGGGGCAGGCACCGTGAGGGCTATTGAAGCTGAAGGTTCGGGGTTCGATCTCACCCAGGCTTATTCCGCAGCGCACACAGGCAAAGTGTTCTGAGAAGAGAAACTCCTCAGCATCAATGACCTTGACCAGCACCACCCCGCCTCCCAGCTTGAGAGCGGTTTCCACGGAATCGGCGAGGCGACCTCTTTGGTCACTACCCTCGATGATAAGCCTATCGACCACTGCCTCAATGGTATGCTGCTTGTATCTGTCCAGATCGAAATCCTCAGCGAGGTCATATATATTGCCATCGACCCTTACCCGCACATAACCTGCTTTTCTCAGGTCGTCAAATACCCCCTGATGCTCTCCCTTACGGTCCTTGATCAAGGGAGCCATGATCATAATTGCAGACTCAGTGGGAAGTTTCAGCAGAGCATCGACGATTTGCTGTACCGTCTGCTGGGAGATCTCTCTTCCGCAATTGGGACAGTGGGGGTGACCCACTCGAGCAAAAAGCAGCCTTAGATAGTCATAGACTTCGGTTACGGTGCCTACAGTGGAACGCGGATTTCTGCTTGGCCCTTTCTGATCGATAGAGATTGCCGGACTGAGCCCCTCGATATAGTCCACATCGGGTTTCTCCATGCGACCGAGGAACTGGCGGGCATAGGCGGAGAGTGATTCGACATAACGGCGTTGCCCCTCGGCATAAATGGTATCAAAGGCCAGAGAGCTCTTCCCTGAACCTGAGACGCCTGTAATCACCACCAGCTTATCCCGGGGGATGGCGACATCGATATTCTTCAGGTTATGCTCTCGGGCCCCTTTAACGAAAATTGTATCCAGTGGCATAAATACTGCTCTATTGATAATGAATATTTGGTAACTTTTTATTGTAACATGGGGTAAAAAGTCAGACAAGGGTGCTATAGATCTGAAAAGGAGTGCAACTATCTAACGTGAGGGCACTTGGGGATCTCCTATCGAGGGTCTTTGCGATGGCGGAAAACGATAGCGGAAAACCTACCCCAAATCGCTGAACTGGATCTTAAACAGGGCTAAAATGCTAAAGCGCAGTATTTAGAGGATGCTGAAATAGTCTTGATCAACCCCCTATATCCCCCAGCCTTGGGGGACTTTTAAAGCTGGGGGACACCCCCAGACCCCGGCAGGAAGTATCATGTATCACTTTTTCAGCGGTCTCACTACGTATACCCGAAGCGTATTAGTATATGCTGATCAATCTCTATCGTGAATGGGAACTTCAGTAAAAGAAGACTTTTGTGTATGAGATAATCTATGAACAATTGCATAGCAAGACAGTACTTCGTTGGGGACAGAACAGCTTCCATACCCTGGGCTATTAGAAGTACGCTTTATCGAGATGGAGTAGCGCTTTACGTTCTCACTAGCAGTACTGGAGTATTCCCTGAATGTAAAACTTTGTCTGCGTTGCTACCGAATGCCCAAAGACTAATACTTGAATGACCATGTGTTGACATAGCCACCATATCGACCTGCATTTCATCAGCAAGCCTGATAATTTCTTCGGCCGGGCCCCCAATTCCAACCTCGGATGTAGTCTCGATTCCTTTGTCCCTAAATTCGGCACCCACTTTATCCAGATAGAATTTGGAATGTTCTATCATATTCTGCAAATCCTCCGGGCTGTGGGGCTGCAGGACAGCCTCTCCCGGTATGGCGTAAACGAAGTAGGAGGGTGCTACTACCTGAAAGAGGATGACTTCCGCTTTTAGCTTTAAGGCAAGCTCACTTATATGGGGAATCACTACTTCACTTGCCTTTGAGCCATCCAGGGGAACGAGTAACTTATTTAATTTACGCTCCGCACACGCTTCGGGAAGTGTGTCCTTGGCCCTGATAAGTGCTATTGGCCTGTCTGTAGCCCTAACCACCTTGGCGGCCACGTTTCCCAGTATCCACCGCCTGATGCCGGACCTGCCGTGCGTCGTCATCACGATTAGGCTAATATTCTCCTTGTCTGCATAGTCCACAATCTGCTCAGCAACGTGGCCCGTAAGATGGACTGAGCTTACTTTAATTTTCTTAGCGCGCTTATTTTTACGGCACCTTTCAGCACCCTGTCTTGTGGCCTCGACAATTTTATCAATGTACAACTGGTGCTTGTTTTCATATTTCTCATCTGCTGATTCAGACACATGTATCAGGGTGATCTCACAACCCAAGGCTCCCGCTAGCTCCTCAGCGTAGGGTAGGGCAATCTCCGCCAGATCAGACCCGTCCAGGGGGACAAGTATTTTCTCGTACATTATTAATCTCCCATCATCTATTATTATTTCTGGAAATTCACGTATCAAATGCTATGGTGATGTTATTACGTATACCCATTGCGTGTCAATAGAGACTGCTGAAATAGTCTCTATCAACCCCCTAATCCCCCAATCTTGGGGGATTTATTTAAAGCTGGGGGAACACACCCCAGACCCCCAGCAGGAAG
>JAIWEW010000098.1:0-5151 GCA_048632005.1 bacterium | reverse complement strand
TTCCCAATCAACCCCCTATATCCCCCAATCTTGGGGGACTTTTAAAGCTGGGGGACACCCCCAGACCCCCGGCAGGAAGTATCCTGAACCTCTTTTTCAGCGGTCTTATAATATACAGGCAACATGGCCTTGTTTCAGTTCCCTAGAACAAATACACAGTGCCCCTGTCCGCATGCGCCCTCGATACCGTGCGCCAGTGCAATCCTGGCACCATCAACCTGTCTGGCACCGGCTTCACCTCTAAGCTGCAGCACCGATTCGGCGATCCGCGCCAGCCCGGCAACCTGCACCGCATGTGCAGACAACACCCCGCCGGAAGGGTTGATTGGTAAAGCGCCACCCAACTCCGTTACACCCGAATCGATCATGGTCCCAGCCTCACCCCGCTTACACAGGCCCAGCCCCTCCATCCACATGAGCTCCATATATGAGAAGGCATCGTATATCTCAGCCACGTCAATTTCCTTCATCGGATCTGAAATTCCGGCCATTTTGTAGGCTTTTTCAGCAGCCGATATCAATGCATCTACGTCAGCCAGATCACGATCTCCCAAATGATATGCATCAGCGCAATGACCAACACCCTTTATCCAGATTGGTTTGCTGCACCTTTCCCTGGCTGTCTCTTCCTCGGCCATTATGATAGCGCATGCCCCATCGGAGATGGGAGAGGCATCAAGGAGCTTTATCGGGTCCGCCAGAACCCTGGATTCGAGAACATCTTCCACGGTGATATCTAATGGCAGATGCGCGTAGGGATTAGCCCTAGCATTCCTGTGGTTCTTCACCGACACCCTGGCACATTGCTCCTCGGCGATACCGTATTTCGACATGTATCTCCTCATCTGGAGGGCCGATGAGCTTATAGCGTCAACCCCCAGAGCACGCTCGTAGACAGGATCGAACATGGCGTTGCTGATTATCGCCGGTATCCCCTCGGATATCTTGCTCTGTGCGACAACGAGGGTCAGCTTGTGAAGACCTGAAAGGATCCTCATGGCTCCCATGAGTGCCCCGTATGTGCCGTCCCCCTCTACGTTTGTAGTGGGAACCCTGTGGGAACCGGTTGCCTCCGTAATCGCCATGCAGGAGATAGTACGCCCGTCCCAGAAATCGTTGCACACCGTGACCGTATTGTCTATATCATCTATGGTCAGTCCGGCATCATCCAGTGCCTCTCGCGTAACCTGGTATGCCAGCTCAGCGTGAGATGCCGGATTATATCTCTGATACCTGGTCTGTGCAACTCCTATGATACCTATTTTATCCACTATGTAACCCCTGGAAATAGTTTACTGCTGTACGATCACTGCCTAATGCCCGAGCGGCTTGAAATACTTAATGTCCAGATAGTTGCCCTCCCGCTCGTCACGAAATACAGCTTTTACCCTCATTCCAACCCCAATGCTATCCAAATCGACCTCTCCCAGCAGGTGCATAAATCCCGTGCTCGCCCCATCTAATTTAATTATGCCCATCGCGTACGGCGGCTTCTGTGGCTGCATGCCCGGCACAGCATATCTTACAATGGTATAGGTCAATATCGTACCGACATCTCCGACCTCAACCCAGTCAGGCATATCGCAAAAACAACGCGGGCAGGTCTCTCTGGGTGGTAAGTAGACACGCTCGCATTGGTCACATCTGGTTCCCCAAATCTTGCAGTTGTCCCTTATTTCCCGGTAGAACCTGCTTCCAACTTTTCCAGCATGCCAGGTATAAGGGAGCTTTATCCGGCTCGGGTACATCAAAGTACCGCTATCGCCCAGTTCCTCGCTTCTTACCGCCATCCGTTGCTCCTTGTTTTTCCAGATCCCCGCATCCCCACTTACCTAACAGTGATTAGCTATAGAAAGGAGGGATTTATGATTAACCTTTTAACCTGGCTTCTTAGCAATCAAGACCTTCATAGTGGAAACCGCCACATCCTCCCCCCGCTGATTCTTAACCGACTTCTTTAGACTGACAACACCACCGAAATCACCCTTATCCTGCTTGTCAATAACCTCCAGTTCCACATGTATGGTGTCGCCTATCTTAGTGGGTGCCGTAAACCGCACCTTATCCATGCCATAGAACGCTACAATCGCCATCTCGTAAAGCGGCATAAGCCCAACTGCTACCGAAAGCACCAGCATACCATGGGCTATCCTCTCACCGAAAGGGCCCTTCTTAGCGTATTCCACATCGGTATGAAGCGGATACCAGTCCCCGCTGAAAGCAGCAAAATTTACAATGTCTGTTTCCGTTATCGTCCTGGCTCTTGTTGTATCGACATCCCCAACCTCGAAATCTTCGTAGTACTTCATGTTGCCTCCCATACCAATTGACCTTATATAGACCCCTCAGGTTAATTATTTGCCTAACCTAACTCAAATTATATATCTCCAACTCTTGTTCCGCCTCGTTTTATGCTTAAAGTTTGAAGAACTCCTACAGTACATGAAAAGTAGTGGGAAACATGGAATTCGCCATAACTTTCGTGCGTGGCGCTCCTCAATCATACTTTATTACACATTTCATAGGAGTCTGTCAAGGACTGCAGCTACGGAAACTTTCCTTTTTGCTATTTGTATGATAGACTAAAAATAGTAAAGCTATAGTTTCTAGTGCTATTTCGGAGGGGAGATGTCAAGTAGATTTGAGAAATTTACAGAGAGAGCGCGCAAGGTGCTTAGCCTGTCCCAAGAAGAAGCTCAGCGCTTTAATCATAACTATATTGGCACAGAACATATTCTACTCGGTTTAGTTCGTGAGGGTGAGGGTGTAGCTGCCAAGGTACTTGCCAACCTCGGTGTGGACCTGGAAAAAGTTCGCAGCGCCGTAGAATATATTATTGGGCGAGGTGAAAAAAGCGTTGGCCAGGATATTGGCCTTACCCCCCGAGCGAAGCGGGTTATCGAGCTCGCGGTAGACGAAGCACGACGTCTCAATCACAATTACATCGGCACCGAACATCTCTTACTCGGTCTACTTCGCGAGGAGGAGGGTGTGGCCGCTGGCGTCCTGGAAAGCCTGAGTGTAAGCCTTGATAAGGTTCGCGCTGAGACGGTACGCCTCCTTAATCAGAGCGTGTCTCAGGGTCAAGCTGGGATCCGCACCACATCGAAAACACCTACCCTGGACCAAATCAGCTTAGATTTAACCGAGGCAGCCCGAAAAGGGAAGCTTGACCCTGTTATCGGACGCCATAAAGAGATCGAGCGGGTCATTCAAATCCTCAGCCGGCGCACCAAAAACAATCCCTGCCTCATTGGCGAGCCCGGAGTAGGCAAGACAGCAATTGTAGAGGGACTGGCCCATCGCATTGCGTCAGGCGATGTACCGCACACCTTGCGTGATCGGCGATTGCTCACGCTGGATATAGGGGCACTGGTGGCAGGGACGAAGTACCGCGGCGAGTTCGAGGAACGGCTAAAGAAGGTCATCGATGAAGTGAAGACTTCTGGCAACTGCAGCCTCTTCATCGATGAAATACATACCATTGTTGGGGCTGGCGCTGCAGAGGGCGCTGTTGACGCTTCAAGTATTTTAAAGCCCCCATTAGCACGCGGAGAGCTGCAGTGCATCGGGGCAACAACCGCTGACGATTATCGAAAACACCTGGAGAAAGATGCAGCACTGGAGCGCAGGTTTCAACCAGTTACCGTTGAAGAGCCTTCTGTAGATGAAACAACGGCAATTCTACATGGTATAAAGAGCCGATACGAGGAGCATCATCAGTTGACCATAAGCGATGAGGCCATCAATACGGCATCGGCGCTGGCAGCAAGATATATCTCCGATAGATTCCTCCCTGATAAGGCTATCGACCTTATCGATGAGGCGTCCTCCCGGGTACGTATCAGGTATCTCTACACACCTGATAGCCTGAAGGAGGCGATGCAGACTCTGAAAACAGTGCAGAGTGATAAAGAGGAAGCCATCGCTTCCCAGGAGTATGAGCGTGCTGCAGAGCTGCGGGATCGCGAGATGGAGTATGGCGAAAAGGTGGAGGAAATAGAGGAGGAGCAGCAGGAGAAACTAGAGGCAGAGCAGCTCGTAGTAACTGCAGAGGATGTCGCCGAGGTTGTAAGTATGTGGACCAATATACCGGTGACAAGCCTGGCTCACGATGAAACGACACGCCTTCTTCAAATGGAGGAGGTACTGCACCATCGCATAGTAGGCCAGGATGAAGCGATTACCGCTATCTCCAAGGCAGTAAGACGGGCTCGCGCCGGGCTGAAAGACCCCAGGCATCCCATTGGCAGCTTTATCTTCCTCGGTCCAACCGGAGTTGGTAAGACGGAGCTTGTTCGGGTACTCTCGGAGTTCATGTTCGGGGGCAGAGATGCCCTTATAAGGCTGGACATGTCGGAGTTTATGGAGAAGCACGCGGTAGCTCGCCTTGTTGGAGCACCGCCAGGTTATATCGGCTACGACGAAGGGGGACAACTCACCGAGGCTGTAAGGCGCAAGGGCTATTCGGCGATCCTGCTGGATGAGATCGAGAAGGCACACCCCGATGTGTTTAATATACTCCTGCAAATCTTTGATGATGGGCACCTCACCGATGCCAAGGGAAGGCGGGTCGATTTCCGTAATACCATTATCGTCATGACCAGCAATATCGGCGCTGAGCTGATAAAAAGGGACACAACCCTGGGTTTTGCCACCAAGACCGGCGAATCGAAAGGTGACAAGCAGGCCCACGATAGGATGAAGGGAAAAGTGCTCGAAGAAATGAAGCGTTTCTTCCGGCCGGAGTTCCTTAACCGTATCGACGGTACCGTAGTGTTCCATGCCCTGAACAAGGAGCATATCAATCAGATCGTCGACCTTATGCTTCGCGAGGTCTGGCAGGAGCTTGCGGAGAAGGCCGTAAAGATGGAGGCTACCGACGCCGCGAAAAACCTGCTCGGCGAGAAGGGCTACGACCCTGTCTTTGGAGCGCGCCCCTTACGCCGTGCGATTCAGGATTTAGTGGAGGACCCGCTTTCGGAGGCCTTCCTGCGCGGTGATTTCAGCACCGGTGATACGGTGCTCGTTGACGTTGAGGATGACAAGATCGTAATTAGAACCCTCGCAATGGCGAAGTCCGCCACATAAGAAACACAGGGTGGATATAGAAGCCACTCATTAAAGATACTCGATCAAATAAATCAGCCG
>JAIWEW010000097.1:0-5157 GCA_048632005.1 bacterium | reverse complement strand
GCTTGAGCCTCCACAAAGTGACCGATACGGCATTTAGCCATCACCGGGATGGAAACTGCCTCCATGATAGCCAAAATCACAGTGGGGTCTGCCATGCGGGCAACCCCTCCCGCTGCTCGAATATCCGCAGGCACACGCTCCAGGGCCATTACAGCACAGGCTCCCGCTTCCTCCGCAATCTTGGCATGCTCAGGGGTGACGACATCCATGATTACGCCGCCTTTAAGCATCTGAGCGAGACCCGCTTTTACCGTCCAAGTCCCTTTATCCATGCCATCCTCCAATAGTATTTCACCTAAATATTCTACTCTCGCTCTTTATATTTAGCAAGGTATTATTCTGGCCCATTGACAAGGGGCAAAGACCGGAGTACAATTCCGCCCGATGATAATATATGGGGGTACTCATTAATGGGAGATGAAAAGCCTTTCGAGAAGGTATCCAAGACGCGACCCGGGCATGAGGTGCTACGCAGAAAGAGGCAACCCAGGAGAAGGCTGAGAATTGCCCCCAATGTCCCCGAGGCATTTAAATTCCTAAGGGTCATAGTCACCCAGACTCCTTTTCTGCCCATGATCACGCTGCTCACTGTCCTCTGGCTGCTTTTCTCCACCGTCTTCTATTATGTCGAGCATGGAGCCAGCGGCACAGAGATAACCGACTATTCTCACGCTCTATGGTGGGGGGTAGTAGCGATGACGACAATGGGCACAGCTCACATTCCTGTGAGTGGGTCTGGGCAAATAGTCGGCGGCATATGGGCGGTCCTTGGGAGCATAATTTTCTATGGGGCGATAATCGCCAGCGTCACCGTCTACTTCACCCGCCGCAGAGAGGGAACGGTGAAACAGATTGTCTCAACAGTGGAATATAACCTGGAGCGGTTGGATGACCTATCATTGGAGGAACTAGAGCTTCTCAAGGAGACTACCGATAGGCTTATCGATCTCCAGATCAAGAAGCGGGAGGAGGAAGGTTGACAATCATTGAGGAACCGCTATTGCATGATTTTACTACACCGAGTATAATATGCCTTTCAGAGAATGGGTCTGAGGGGTGAGAGCATGAAGTACATGAAGTTTCTGGTGCCTGTAACCGGGAAGAAAGCGGATGACGATATTATCAGGACCGCCTGTGTCCTTTCCCGGAAAAGTAAGGGGAAGGTCTATGTAGTCCACGTGATTGAGGTAAGCCGTGCACTTCCTTTAGACGCGGAAGTCGAAGAGGAGACCCGAAGTGGGGAAAGTGTGCTTGCCAATGCGGAGAAGATCGCCGATGTGATGGATTGTCAGGTAGAAACGGAGATCCTCCAAGCGCGGGAGACCGGACCTGCCATAGTGGATGAGGCAGTGGAGCGTGGTGTGGACATGATCATTGTGGGCGTGGAATATAAGAAGCGCTTCGGTGAGTTCGGCATGGGGGATGTTGTACCCTATATACTGCGGAATGCCCCGTGCCCGGTATTGCTATGGAGGGGCCCGATGGAGGAGGCTGAAGCATGAATATAGTGATCATGGGGTGCGGTAGAGTAGGTGCTCAATTAGCGGGGATGTTGGATGAAGATGGACATAAGGTTATCGTGATGGACAGCGATACATATAGCTTTCGCCGTCTTCCCGCATCCTTCAAAGGCACACCATTAGTGGGCGATGGTACCGATGAGGATTACCTAAAGAAAGCGGGAATCGAGGAGGCTGATGCATTCATTGCCGTAACCCAGGGGGACAATCGCAACGTGATGGCCGCTCAGATAGCGAAACATGTGTATAATGTGCCCAAGGTGATTTGTCGTATATACGATCCCCTCCGTGAGGAGATGTATCAAACCCTGGGTCTGGAAACCATAAGCCCCACTATGGTAGGGGCAAAACTCCTGCGAGATAAAGTAGTGGGCTAAGGGGGCTTTGATGTATATCATCGTTGTCGGTGGAGGGAAGGTGGGTTATTATCTCTCCCAGGCTCTGTTGAGCGAGGGGCATGAGGTGTTGGTCTTGGAGAAGGACCCGGCGAAGTGCGGAGCTATCTGCGATCAGCTGGGGAGCGTGGTAGTGCGTGGTGATGGCTGCGAGGCGCGAACCCTGACGGAGGTGGGGACGGAACGGGCGGACATGTTCATTGCGGCAACCAATGAGGATGAAGATAATCTTGTTTCTTGCCAGGTGGCAAGACATAAGTTCAAGGTACCACGTACCATCGCGCGAATCAATAACCCAAAAAATGAAGAGCTATTTAAGAAGCTGGGAATCGATGTCACAGTAAGCAGCACAAATCTTATACTGGAGCATATCGAGAAGGAGGTACCTACTCATCCCCTAATGCATCTGCTAACCCTCAAGGGAGGAGCTTTGGAGATCGTTGAGGTGAAGATTCCCCCAACTTCCTCAAAGGTCGGCAAACCTATGAAAGATATCGTTCTCCCTCCCGACAGCGTAGTATGCCTCATAATAGGGAGATGGGGAGCACGGGTACCAACGGGCGATACCCGTTTGGAGGCAGATTCTCAGTTAGTTGCCGTAACCAGGCCAGAGGGGGAAGCGGCGCTGCGGGCAGCGCTCACTGAGTAGGTATGGCAAAGAGGATTGCATATCTTGGGCCCCAGGGAACTTTCACCGAGGATGCGGCGCTTCTACATGATAAAACAGCCCAACTTATCCCCTTTCCCAGCATCCCAGCAGTGGCGGTTGCTGTTGCTTCGGGGATGGCTGAAGAGGGCGTGGTAGCCATTGAAAACAGCCTCGAAGGTTCAGTAACCGATACCCTGGATCTATTGATACATGAGTCTGGGGTGTTTATTAGAAAGGAACTGGTACTGCCCATTGAGCATTACCTCCTGGTCAAACCGGGGACCGAGGCGGGCGAGGTGAAGGTGCTCTACTCACATCCCCAGGCACTGGGGCAATGCCGCAATGTGATCGAGCGCTGTTTTCCTAAAGTGAATGTGGTGGCTGCCCTCTCCAACGCTGCCGCCGTGGAGGAGATGATGGCCTCGACCCATCCTGCTGCCGCCATCGGCACGAGGAGAGCGGCCGAGCTTTATGGCGCAGAGATCCTGGCTAGAGGCATTCAGGATAAGGCCTCCAATGTCACCCGGTTTGTTGTTCTCGCCTTGACAGATCACCCCCCAACAGGCTCTGACAAGACATCCCTGTGTTTTTCCTTTGCGGACGATCGTCCGGGGGTGCTCTGCGAGGTGCTACAGAAGTTCGCAGAGCGAAACATCAACCTGGCAAAGATAGAATCCCGTCCCTCCAAGGAGAGTTTGGGGAGGTATATCTTTCTAATTGACATTGAGGGGCATCACGATGACTCTCTGGTCAGCGAGGTGCTTAAGCAGGTACGCGAGGTGACATCTCTCTTCAAAGTCTTTGGCTCCTACCCAAGATATACGGCATAATGAAAAAAAGGGAAGCATCGCTTCCCTTTTCTATATAAATGTCCCTAAACCGTTAGCTATTCTTCTCTCTTTTCCCTAAGCCTCTCTTCAATCTCGGAGCGGGTCTTATGAACGGCCTCTTTTCCTTCATCAATAGCGTGCTTGATTATTTCCTTACCATCCGTGAAAACCTCATCCTTAATAACACCGGCCATCTTACTCGCCTTGCCACCTATCTCTTGGACCCTCTCACGGTCGCGTATCACTATAACAATGCCCACACCGATTGCCGCGCCGACGACTCCTCCGACGATTAGCCCGCTTAGAAAGCCGGCCCCCCCGTACTTATACTCTGTAGCCACCTTTACGTCCCTCCTTTCTCTTGGGAAGCCCATATACAAATTCCGTAGCCTTAGAAATCCCTTGAATAATGCCGGCCATAGCCTTAGAAATCCCTTGAATAATACTGACCATACTGCCCAGCGGCTTGACGACGTCCTGCGTCACCGTGGAGGTGATGATCCGAATATTCTCGATGATCGTCCTAACTGAGCTAGCCATTGGCTTGACGAGGTCCTGGGCCACTGTGGAGGTGATAATCTGAATATTCTCGGTGATCGACCTGACAGAATCGAGGGTGTCGCGAATCTTGGGGTAGATCTTGATTGCGATGACTACAAAGAAGATCGTCGCCCCAATGCCCACTATGGAAAAGATGACAATGAATAGATCACGTAATTCTGCTAGGGACATTTCTTACCCCCTGTGTTCCCCTTATACCACTGTGTTAGTGAAAAGTCAACTGGAGTATACTATGGGACGGTTATGCTGGTACCCGGGTTATATTAAAGAGGGCCTCACCGAGCTACTGGGCGAGGAGCATGGCAGCGCTTCACTGTCTTCTAGCTCCACAGCCACAATGATCTTCCGTTCACCGACTCGCGCTTGAGAAGCCCCATCTGGACCAATCTCCCCATCTCCTGCTCGGCCATATCCAACGGGACGCCCATTTTGCGCGATACTTTCTGCGCAAGATATCCCTCTGGATCGACTCCATCCTTCATCTGCCCCAGTCGTTCAATGACATCACCCTTGAGGAGCCTCCAGATGAACTCCTTGCTCGCTTTTTGCCTCAGCTCTTCCGAACACGTCGGGTCGCCCTCGGCAGCCTTGCGCTCTATCTCCTGCCAGACATAGGTAATTATTCGGTCGTAATCGGCCATATGCTCCATGACCATTTGCGGGCTCATAGTAGGAGTCTCTGTAATCGGTTCGTTGGCGTCATACTTCGCCCAGTTTCGGGAAAGGATACGCAGGCCATAGTCTTTAGGCCTCTCATAGAGCTCCGTTCCGGGCAGGGGGGAGAGCAGGTGGAAACCATATTTGGCATCGTAGTCCCGGTTAAGCTCCGCTGCAAAATCCAGCGACTGGCGTGCGGTCTCCGGGCTTTCGCCAGGCAGACCGAAGATGAAGGAGTTAAAGACCCCGATCCCGGCCTCGGTGGATAACTTTGTTCCTCTCCTGATATCCTCCGGTGTTGTTCCCTTCTTAATGGTCTTCAAAATCTCGGGAGAGGCTGACTCAGCGCCGTAGAGTAGCCAGGAACAGCCGGCCTGTTTCATTTTCTTCAATATATCGGTAGTTACGGTGTCGGCACGGGCGAAGACAGTCCACTCGAACTTCAAGTTGCGCCTCATGATTTCATCGCACACCGCGTGTGCATGGCGGTGGTTGAGGGTGAAAGTGTCATCGACGATATTTAACCTGTTAAAACCGTGCACTTT
>JAIWEW010000096.1:0-5258 GCA_048632005.1 bacterium | reverse complement strand
ATGAGATAACAGACAGTTCCTTCGATATTCCTGAACTAAGGGTGAAGCTTCTGGAATGGGAGAATATATATAATACAGTAAGGCCACATCAATCACTGGGTTACCTGACCCCGCTTAAGTTTGTAGAACGCTGGAGAAAATATCAAAGAGAGGAGGTCGGGTGTCACTAATGTACTGGACGAGTACATTCACTTGTATTTAAATAACAGGCGAATTATAATGAAATGTTAACCTTCTTGCTTGAAATGTAAAAATATGGCTACGAAAAGAGACTACTATGAAGTCCTTGGTGTTGATCGGTCTGCCTCAGAGGATAAGATAAAGCGGACCTTCCGTAAGCTTGCCTTCAAGTACCATCCCGACCGAAACCGGGATGATGGGGCTGAGGATAAGTTCAAAGAGCTTAATGAAGCTTATGAGGTGCTCTCTGACCCCGAGAAGCGGGCATCCTACGACCGCTTCGGGCATGCTGGTGAGGGTTTTGGTAAAGGCTTTGAAGGCTTCGATATCTTCCGTGGCTTTGGCGATATCTTCGATGCCTTTTTCGGAGGAGCGACTACCACAACAAAACGAGGACCGCAGCGGGGAGCGGACCTTCGCTATAACCTCACCATTACCTTTGAAGAGGCGGTCTTTGGATGCGAGAATGAAATCGAGATCCGGCATGTAGAAAATTGTTCTCAATGCCGCGGTATGGGCAGCGAGCCGGGGAGCCAGCCCCAGAAGTGCCCGGAGTGTGATGGCAGCGGGCAGTTGCGCCGGGTGCAACGTAGCATTTTCGGGCAGTTCGTAAATGTCACTCCCTGCAGCCGCTGTGGTGGTGAGGGAAGGATTATTACCAAACCCTGCTCCCAATGCCGTGGATCAGGCAGGGAGGAGACGACACGTCGTATCTCTATCACCGTACCTGCCGGCGTCGATGATGGCTCCCAGATACGCATCAGCGGGGAGGGCAATGCCGGGGCACGGGGTGGCGGTACGGGGAACCTTTACATTATCCTCTCGGTGAAGGAACATCAGTTATTTAAGCGTCGGGGTAATGAAATCCTCTATGACCTGCCTATTAACTTCGCCCAGGCGGCTCTGGGTGCTGATATCGAGGTGCCGACAGTTGATGGCCCGTCCCCGCTCAAAATACCACCAAAAACGCAAACAGGAAAGCTCTTCCGACTTCATGGAAAGGGAGTGCCTCATCTTCGGGGAGGTGGTCGTGGGGATCAGCTAGTAATGGCTCATGTAGTCACACCCGGGGCACTTAATGAGAAGCAACGCAGGCTATTTGAGGAGCTGGCGGAGACCCTGGGGCCGGCGGTAATGCCCAAGGAAGAGAAGGGATTCTTCCATAGGCTTAAGGACCTCTTTGAAGCATGAAATGGGGGCGATTTCGATAGGGGAAGAAATGCACCGCTTTTTTATACCGCCCGAATGGATCGACCAGGAAATGGTAGTCATCCGTGGAAAGCTGGTTCATCAAATAAGGAATGTACTTAGATTGCGGGGTGGCGACCATATCGTGGTCCTGGACGACACCGGCTGGGAGTATAAGGTAGAGTTGGCAAGGGTTACCAGGGATCATGTCGAGGGAGTGATAGGGGAAAAGAGACTGGCATCTGAGCCCGGTACCAGGATTACCCTCTATCAAGCGCTGCTAAAGAGTAGTAAATTTGAATTTATTCTCCAGAAATGTACCGAGTTGGGGGTTTCCGGCTTCGTCCCAGTTATCTGCGAGAGGTGTGTTGCGGGTCGTCCCCGGGATAAGAGGATGGAGCGCTGGCATAGCATAATTGTTGAGGCAGCAGAGCAATCGCGGCGCGGAAGGCTCCCCACCCTTGAGCCTGCGTTGCCCTTTGAGAAAGCCTGCCAGTCAGCGATTGGTTTTTCTCTGCTGGCCTGGGAGAGGGAGAAGATATCGGGGCTGCGCGCTGTGCTGCGAAGCGAAATTTACCGAAAGAGGATTATCTCGGAAAAGAATTACTTATCTGTCAACCTATTCATCGGCCCTGAGGGGGGCTTTTCTCCTTTCGAGGTAGAGTTTGCCAGGGGTTGTGGCATCGCTCCTATCAGCCTGGGGGGCCGGGTGGTGCGATCGGAGACCGCGGGACTTGTTACCGCGACAGCAATACTCTATGAATGCGGCGATCTGGAGAATCCGATGAGTTCGTCCATCGCCAGTGCAGTGTCAAAGCCTTCAAAGAGCACACGGTAGATCCGCTCGGTGATAGGCATCTCGATTCCGAGCTCTCCGGCCAGCTTCAGCGCCGCGGCGGTGGTGGGCACCCCCTCGACAGCGCTTCCAAGGGAAGTCATTACCTCGTCCTTAGAGCGCCCTTTGGCCAACTCCTCGCCAAGAGTGTGATTGCGACTGAGGGTGCTGGCGCATGTGGCGAGCAGATCGCCCAGACCGGCAAGCCCGAGGAACGTTATGGGATCGGCCCCCAGGGCCACACCGAGGCCGGCAATCTCGGTGAGACCGCGTGACATATAGGCCGCCTTTGCGTTATCACCATAGCCCAACCCGTCGACCATTCCTGCGCCTAAAGCGATAATGTTCTTTAACGCTCCCCCCAGCTCCACCCCCACAACATCATCGCTGGTAAAAACATGAAAAGAAGATGAGTCCATTATCTCGCGGACCCTTTCCGCTACGTTGCCATCCCGGGCTGCGATCACAGTTGCTGCCGGAAGCCCTCTCGCGATCTCCTTCGAGAGGTTTGGCCCAGAGAGAACACAGATTGTTGATATGTACTGTGGATCCAGTTCCTCGGCGATTACCTGCGTCATTCTCTTTGCCGTACCTGTCTCCAGCCCTTTGGCGGCATGCACAATAGGCACCCCCTCAGCGATTTCACTCCTCAGTATTCTCACATTCTGTCGCATCTTCTGAGAGGGCACCGCCAGTAAAACCAGCGATGCATTATGCAGCGCCTCCTCTATTATACTTGTGGGGGAGAGCCTCTCTGGAAAAGGTATACCAGGTAGGCGGGTTGTATTCTCTCTATCCTGGGCCAGCCTATCGGCTTCCTCACTTGTTCTCGCCCATAACGCTACGTCGATGTCTCTGCGGGCCAGAATTATCCCCAGGGTTGTTCCCCAGCTTGTGGAACCGATTACAGCAACCTTCATTAAGCTTTCCCTTTTTGAAAAATTACGCTATGTCAGAGTGAAACGTTAGCTGCGTTTTACAAATACAGACTCCAGTTGGCAAAGCCTACTTAGTAGCACGAGAAGAGCCTATCTTTGACTCCGTCCCCGAAAGCAGCCTTCTAATGTTATCCCGATGACGAAATATGACTATCGGCACTACTACCAGGCCAAGGACGATGTAGGCAAATGGCTCTGAACCGTAAACGACGAAGGGGATCATGGCCACCAGCATAGTGAGTGATCCCAGTATGGAGCCAAGCGAGACATATCGAGACAGGCCAACAACAGCAAGGAATACAGCGAAAGTAAGGAGGCCCACCGGCCAGAATATCACCATAAGGGCACCGAAACCGGTGGCACTGCCTTTACCACCTCTAAATCCGATGTATACCGGCCAGCTATGCCCGATAACGGCGGATGCACCTCCAGCCATCTGCCCCCAGGCAACCATTTCGGGAGAGGAGCTGAAAATAGGCCATGCAAGCGCCACAGCAACGGCCCCTTTCGCCATGTCGGCGAAGAATACGAGAATGCCGGCCTTGACGCCTATAGTTCGCATTACATTGGTCATCCCAATATTGCCGCTGCCATGTTCCCGAATATCGATACCACGGATCAGCTTGCCTAAAATGAAACCCACAGGGATGGAGCCGATGAGATAACCCAGGATGACAATGCCGATAAAGCTCAGGACTATCACTTCTCACGCCTTCCCCTGAAGATCAGGTTCAGTGGTGTCCCCCCAAAGCCGAAACTGCGGCGCAGCTCGTTCTCCAGGTAGCGCCGGTAGGAGAAGTGCAGCAGAGCGGTATCGTTCACCGAGAAGACAAAGGTTGGGGGGCTCGTCTCAGCCTGAGTGACATAGAGTACATTGAGTTTTCTACCCTTCACTGATGGGGGGGCATGCGCCCCTACGGCATCACGAACGACGCTGTTCAGAAGAGCGGTGGGTACACGTTTTCGTCGCTCCTCATAGATCTCTTCGGCAGCACTGAGAACGTCACCCACCCCTTTTCCAAACTTAGCGGATATGAACAGGATAGGCACATAGGGCATAAACTTGAGCCTGTTTCGAATCATTCTTGTATACTGCTTGCGGTCCGCCATCTCCTCGGCCAGGTCCCATTTGTTAACCACCAGCACCATACCTTTGCACGCTTGCTGGATGTAGCCAGCGATATGAGTATCCTGAGCGGTTACCGGATCGGTGGCCTCGGTTACGAGGAGGGCTATATCGGCCCGGCTGATAGCCCTGAGTGCCCGTGCCACGCTATAGCGCTCGATTCCACCTTCTACACGACCACGCTTCCTAATGCCTGCCGTATCGATGAGCAGTATACGCTCGCTATTGTGTTCAAAGATGGTATCTATTGCATCCCTGGTTGTCCCCGGCATGTCGGTGACAATGGTGCGCTCCTTGCCCAGGATAGCGTTAAGGAGCATCGATTTGCCTACATTGGGGCGTCCCACAATGGCCACCTTCATCATCTCCGGCTCCTCTTCAGGTGGCAGATAGGGCAAACTTTCTACTATCCTGTCGAGAAGATCAGCGACGCCGAGGTCATGATAAGCGCTTATGGGGAGCGGGTCGCCAATGGCCAGCTCGTAGAACTGAGCGGCCTGGTAGCTACGTGGCTCGTTATCTGCCTTATTGGCCACGAGCATCACACGCTTTCCTGAACGCCGGAACATCTCGGCCAGTTCCTTATCCATGGGGGTTACCCCATCGATTACGTCGACCAGGAAGATGATGGCGTCGGCCTCCTCGATGGCGACCTCCACCTGGCCTTTCACACTCTCGACGATACCGCTGGACGGGGTGAGCAGAAGACCACCGGTGTCCACTATTGTGAATGCGCTACCCTCCCAGGCGATGTCGGCATAGAGACGGTCGCGGGTTGTGCCTGGCTCATCCTCGATAATAGCCAGACGCTTGCCCACCAGCCGATTAAACAGGGTGGACTTGCCCACATTGGGCCGGCCTACGATGGCCACAATTGGTTTGGTCATATTAAAAGCTTGGAAAGTATTGCCTTCTGCATATGAAGCCTGTTCTCCGCCTGGTCGAATACCACCGAATGTGGCGATTCAAGCAGCCCCTCGGCGATCTCCTC
>JAIWEW010000095.1:0-5260 GCA_048632005.1 bacterium | reverse complement strand
GAGCCTCTGGCCTACATAACCGGTCATCGCGAGTTTTTTGGGCATGACTTCCTTGTGGCCTCCGGTGTGCTCATCCCCAGGGCAGAGAGTGAGTTACTGGTGGAGGAGGCAATCGATTTTGTGAAGCGCCATTTCCCCGGGTTTGCGGAATACTCTAGTGCAGGTAATGAAACCAGCATCCCTCGAGAGTCGACTGATAGGAATACGGCGATACCTCAACAGTATGAGAGAAACCCAGTTATCGCCGAGATCGGTACCGGCAGCGGGGCCATCGCAGTATCCCTTGCATTGCTTCTACCGCAGGCCACAGTCTATGCCACCGACATCTCCCCTCGCGCACTGGAGATAGCGGCGATCAATTGTGAGCGGCATAATGTCCGGGTCCATCTTCTGGAAGGTGACCTGTTGGATCCAGTTCCTCAGCCGGTAGATATCATAATCGCCAACCTGCCCTATGTAAGGGATGAAGAATGGGGGGGTCTGAGCCCTGAGATAAAAATGTACGAGCCCGCGGTGGCCCTGACCGGGGGTCGTGATGGGCTTGATAAAATTCGCCAGCTTCTTGTCAATATACCGGAAAAACTTTGCCCCGGTGGCATCGTTCTTTTGGAGATAGGGCCGGCCCAGGGGCCTGAATTAGTCTCATGGACAAAGGGCCTCTTTCCTGGGGCGAGAATAGAGTTGGCTAAGGATCTTGGCGGTGTGGCTCGGGTACTTAAGGTTAATATTGACAATGCATAGAATACAGATATAAGCTATCGGCGGGGAAGGAGGATTTGATATGGCAACCAAGGCTGAATCATCCAAAGAGAATGTTTTAAAGATAGCAAAAGAGCAGGGTGTGAAATTTATCAGGCTCTGGTTCACAGATATCCTGGGCTTTTTAAAGAGCGTGGCGATCACTGTGGAGGAATTGGAAAGGGTCCTTGATCGAGGGATAGGCTTCGACGGCTCCTCGATCGAGGGGTTTGCCCGCATCGACGAAAGCGATATGGTGGCTATGCCCGATCCCGACACCTTTTGTATGCTCCCCTGGAGACCGGCAGAGCATACGGTTGCCAGGATGTTCTGTGACATCCTGAAGCCCGGTGGCGAACCTTTCGAAGGCGACCCCAGGTATATACTGAAGATGAACCTCAAAAGGGCTGCTGACCTTGGTTACACTTTCTACGTGGGGCCAGAGCTGGAGTTTTTCTACTTCAAGGATGCCGTGAACCCCGAGCCCTTGGATCAGGGGGGATATTTCGACTTGACCCCGGCGGACGTGTCAACCGACATGCGCCGCGAGACGATCCTCGCCATTGAAGAGATGGGCCTCAAGGTGGAGTTTGCTCACCACGAGGTCGCCCCGAGCCAGCACGAGATCGACCTGAGATATACCGAGGCCCTGAACATGGCCGATAGTGTGATGACCTATCGCCTGGTGGTGAAGCAGGTAGCCCAGAAGTTTGGGGTTTATGCCACCTTTATGCCCAAGCCTATCTCAGGCGTAAATGGCAATGGAATGCATGTTCACCAATCGCTATTCAAAGGCGAGCGCAACGCTTTCTTCGATAAAAATGATGACTATCACCTATCCAAAATAGGAAAAGGCTATATGGCGGGGTTGTTAAAACATGCCCCGGAGATTACCGCCATTACCAGCCAGTGGGTGAATTCCTATAAGAGATTAATCCCGGGCTATGAGGCGCCCTGCTATATCTCCTGGGCCCGCAGAAACCGCTCGGACCTGATCCGCATCCCGCAATACGAGCCAGGAAAGGAGTATGCCACCCGGGTGGAATACCGCTCCCCGGATCCCGCATGTAACCCATACCTTGCCTTCGCTGTGATGCTGGCGGCTGGGCTGGAGGGGATTGAGAAAGGGTACGAGCTGCCTGCGCCTGTTGAGGAGAACGTATTTGAGATGGCAGAGGATGAGCGGCAGCGGAGAGGGATCGAAACGCTGCCGGGGAACCTGTTTGAAGCAATCCTGATCACCGAGGACAGCGAACTGGTGAGAAAAGCCCTCGGTGACCATGCTTTCTATAGCTTCATCAAGAATAAAAAGATCGAGTGGGACCTCTACAGCACCCAGGTGACTGACTACGAGCTGAAGCGCTATCTCCCCATCCTGTAATAGAGGGGGCATGATAGTACTTCGCTCTATATATGAAGACCGCTGAAATAGAGGTGCCCCGATTATATCGTGTCTGGGGTGGGCCGAAGTGTCAGCCGACCTGCTCGCTTTTCCCATAAGTACCTCCTGGGATGACTGCGTGGTAAAGAGAGTCCAGAGGGAAATCCCTCTGGTGGGGGTCTGGGGGTGTCCCCCAGCTTCAAAAAAGTCCCCCAAGATTGGGGGATATATGGGGTTGATTGAGAGTATTTCAGCAGTCTCATATTTAAACTGCTGATGTTGCTAGCCTGACAAACAACAATATGCCGTTTTGGGATAGATCTCTCTATTTTTTGGTGAAGAGGAAATGTTATTGGCTCAACATCAATGACAAACAAAGGGTATGATCTCGTTCAGAGTATTGACAGGTTGCAATCCGTTGTGGTAGCATGGCCGTAGTGGTACAGAAGCGAGATAAGATACTAAAGTTGACTTGAAGTCAGAGCTGATGTAAACTTAGAAGCGGCTTACATCAAGCCGTTTTTTCGTCTGTATAGTACCTTAACAACTGAATATGGTTATGTCCACCTATTAGTGTGGGTCAAGTGATTAAGGGCGCATGGTGGATGCCTTGGCGTCAAGGGCCGATGAAGGGCGCGGCCAGACTGCGAAAAGCTCCGGTTGGCTGTCTAGCAAGCTTAGCCGGGGATTCCCGAATGGGGCAACCCACCCCGATAAAATCGGGGTACTCCTAGCTGAACACATAGGCTAGGAAGGGGGAACCAGGGGAACTGAAACATCTAAGTACCCTGAGGAAAAGAGATTATTCCCTTAGTAGTGGCGAACGAACGGGGAACAGCCCAAACCGTAACTACTTAGTGGCCTCGGGGCCTATGTAGCTACGGGGTTGTAAGGCATGGCGGCCCCGACCCGAGTAGGGGCGAGGAGTTACAAACCGATCCCAAGTTGAAGGTGCCTGGAAAGGCCAACCGTAGAGGGTGATAGTCCCGTAAGCGAAAGGGGGAGGCTCCTGTCATGTTCTTGAGTACCACGGGACACGAGGAATCTTGTGGGAAGCTGGGGTGACCACATCCCAAGGCTAAATACCCTTGACGACCGATAGTGAACTAGTACCGTGAGGGAAAGGTGAAAAGAACCCCGGGAGGGGAGTGAAATAGAACCTGAAACCATGTGCCTACAAGCAGTCAGAGGTCTGAGCAATCGGACTGATGGCGTGCCTATCGAAGAATGAGCCGACGAGTTAATCGGTGTAGCAAGGTTAAGTCGTTTGCGCGACGGAGCCGCAGCGAAAGCGAGTCTGAATAGGGCGTATTCCCCCGATTTTATCGGGGAGTAGTTGCATCGATTAGACCCGAAACCGGGTGAGCTAACCATGGTCAGAGTGAAGCTCAGGTAGACCTTGAGTGGAGGCTCGAACCCACCAGTGTTGCAAAACTGGGGGATGAACTGTGGTTAGAGGTGAAATGCCAATCGAACCCGGAGATAGCTGGTTCTCCCCGAAATGCATTGAGGTGCAGCCTCAGAGATAAGCTTTGGAGGTAGGGCACTGGATGAGCCAGGGGGCGAAAAGCTTACCGATCTCAACCAAACCACGAATGCCATTGCTTTTAGACTCTGGGAGTGAGGCTGTGGGGGATAAGCTCCGCAGTCGAAAGGGAAACAGCCCAGACCATCAGCTAAGGTCCCTAAGTGTAGACTAAGTGGGCAAGGAAGTGGTGTTGCCCAGACAGCCAGGATGTTGGCTTAGAAGCAGCCATCATTTAAAGAGTGCGTAATTGCTCACTGGTCGAGTGGTGCCGCGCCGACAATCCACCGGGGCTTAAGTCTACCACCGAAGCTATGGGTATTCCGATTTATCGGGGTACGGTAGGGGAGCGTTCCGTATTGCAGTGAAGGTGAGTTGTGAGGCTTGCTGGAGTATACGGAAGAGAGAATGTCGGCATGAGTAGCGTAAGGCGTGTGAGAACCACGCCCACCGAAAACCCAAGGTTTCCTACGGAAGGTCAATCCGCGTAGGGTTAGTCGGGCCTAAGCCGAGGCCGAGAGGCGTAGGCGATGGACAGCTGGTTATTATTCCAGCACCGCCCACTTCTTATAGGCAAGAGGGGGACACAGGAAGGTAAGTGGGGCGTGCCTATTGGACATGGTGCGTCTCCAATCTTAGCCCCGATTTATCGGGGTAAGGAGCGGGGGAAGTTGAGGGGAGACCTGATGCGACTCCACTGATCCTAAACTGTCTAGAAAAGCCCATTGCTTGAAGTGAGCGCCCGTACCGCAAACCGACACTGGTAGGTAAGGATAAGTATCCTAAGGTGATCGAGAGAACCCTCGTTAAGGAACTCGGCAAAATTACCCCGTAACTTAGGGAGAAGGGGTCCCCAAGATAATTGGGGCGCAGTGAAATGGCCCAAGCGACTGTTTAACAAAAACACAGGTCTCTGCAAACTCGTAAGAGGAAGTATAGGGGCTGACACCTGCCCAGTGCTGGAAGGTTAAGGGGAGAGGTTAGTGATGGTTTACTATTGCGAAGCTTTGAACCGAAGCCCCAGTGAACGGCGGCCGTAACTATAACGGTCCTAAGGTAGCGAAGTCCCTTGTCGGGTAAGTTCCGACCCGCACGAAAGGTGTAACGACTTGGGCGCTGTCTCAACGAGGGACTCGGCGAAATTGCAATACCCGTGAAGATGCGGGTTACCCGCGACTGGACAAAAAGACCCCGTGGAGCTTTACTACAGCTTGGCATTGGGTTGAGGTTTCTGATGTGTAGGATAGGTGGGAGGCTGGGAAACCGGGGCGTCAGTTCCGGTGGAGCCAATGGTGAAATACCACCCTTCTTTGGTCTCGGTCCTAACCCCTGAGCAAGCAGGGGGAAAGTGCCTGGTGGGTAGTTTGACTGGGGCGGTTGCCTCCTAAAAGGTAACGGAGGCGCCCAAAGGTCCCCTCAGGGTGGATGGAAATCACCTGAAGAGTGTATTGGCAGAAGGGGGCTTGACTGTGAGACCTACAAGTCGAGCAGGGACGAAAGTCGGGCAAAGTGATCCCACGGCGCCGTGTGGAAGGGCCGTGGCTTAACGGATAAAAGCTACCCCGGGGATAACAGGCTTATCTTGCCCAAGAGTTCACATCGACGGCAAAGTTTGG
>JAIWEW010000094.1:0-5349 GCA_048632005.1 bacterium | reverse complement strand
AATCTTTGGGGGTTTTTTAGCTGGGGGACACCCCCAGACTCCCGACAGGAAGTATCCTGCACCTCTTTATCAGCGGTCTCTTCTTAGACGTAGTAGGGGGGAATCAATAAAATTCTTTGACAGCTAATGGGGGCGATGTTATTATGAAATCGAGCAACTATATCCGTGGAAGGATGCAATAGGGGAGGAGTATACTATGGATAGCACTAGTATTCTGTACTTAGTGCTTTTTTTTCTTTGTTTGGTTGCATCTGCCTTCTTCTCCAGTGCTGAGACGGCATTTATATCATTACCCAGAACGCGGGTGAAACACCTGGTAGAAAGTGGGGTAATTGGTGCTGAGAGGGTGGCAAAGATTACTGAACAACCGGAGAAGCTGCTGGCGACGGTGCTATTATGCAACAACCTGTTTAATGTGGCTGCTGCTGCTCTGGGCACAGCGATAGCGGTATCTATATGGACGGATAATGAGAATATAGGGATACTTGTTGCCACTATAGTAGTGACGATATTGCTTCTAATTTTCGCTGAGGTAACCCCCAAGACACTGGCCATCAGGCACCCGGAGCGGATGGCACTGCTGTATGTCTACCCCCTTGGTGTGATAACGAAGATCGCCTATCCGGTGGCGGCGGGGTTAAACTGGATCGCCTCGATACTTACTGGTGGGAAGGCTAAGGTGCCCCACTCATTGGTAAGCGAAGAGGAGATCCGCAGTATGATCTCGGTAGGGCGGGAGGAGGGGACGGTGGAAGAGGCTGAAGCGGAGTTGCTACACAAAGTATTCGTTTTCGGCGATCGCACTGTCCGTGAGGTGATGTCACCACGGCCTGAGGTGGTCTGGATCGAGAAAGGGACTAATCTAGCCGACTTCCTTGGCATCTATGCTGAACATCCCCATACACGTTTCCCTGTTTACCAGGACAGTTTTGATACCGTAGTCGGGATACTTTCTATAAAGGATGTGCTTATGGCACAGGCAAACAGTTCGCTGGATAAAAAGAGTGTCATTGATGATCTGGTACGTCCGGTTCTGTTTGTTCCTGAGACAAAGCGAATTACCCATCTTTTCGCAGAGATGCAGTCACAGGGTTACCCCATGGTTGTAGTAATTGACGAGTTTGGTGTCACCAGCGGGATAGTGACCATGGAGCAATTGGTGGGCGAGATTGTTGGTGAGATGGGGGATGAGCTGGTAAAGGCTGATAAAGACTTCGAGGTTATCGATGACCGGACAATTCAAATTGATGGCGGCATGCATGTGGAGGAGGCAAACCAGGAGTTGGGACTTGAATTGCCCACTGGCGACTATGATACCGTAGCTGGCTTCTTACTTAGCCTTCTTGGTCATATCCCCCGGGAAGGGGAACAGTTGAGATATGGTAATCTGAAGCTGGCAGTTACCCAGATGAGGGAGTTGCGGATCGAGAAGATTCTGGTGACTAAGGATTGATATGCAGCGGATGCGCGTCACCTTTTCTCGGGGCGAAGAGGTTAAATATCTCTCTCATCTCGATCTGATGAGGTTGTGGGAGCGGGCACTACGGCGTGCCGATGTCCCGTTGGCTTACTCTCAGGGATTCAGTCCGCATCCTAGAATCTCTATTGCTGCGCCCCTCCCCATTGGGGTGACCAGTAGTAGTGAGCTAATGGACATCCTGTTCAATAAGCGGTTCTCCCCATACTATTTCATGAAAGCAGTGGGCGAGCAGTTGCCGCGCGGTATAGGCCTCGTAGGGGTAGAGCAGGTGGCAATGCAACTACCATCGCTGCAATCGCAGGTCAGGAAGGCGGAGTACTGTGTTGAATTGGAGACTGACAGGTTGGCGCAGGAAGTAGAGGAAGAACTAAGGTCCTTCATGGCGAAAAGTGAGTTTCCCTGGCAACATCGGAGGGACCACGACGTACGCCACTATGATATTCGCTCTCTTGTAGATCGGCTCTGGCTTGTGGAGTGGATGGGGTCATGGTGCACTGTGGGGATGTGCCTGCGAACCGCTAGCTCCGCTACAGGGAGAGCGGAGCAGGTTACATTGGCTCTGGGTTTCCCCAATCCACCGAGGTCCATACACCGCACCAAGTTAATCTTGGCAGGCAGATAGCATGGCGGATCTCGATTCGGAGAGGCAGGAGCAGGCTAAAGATTATGCCAGAATGATGCGTCGCATCTCTTTTTTGGAGCTGGGACTCACCGCCCTTTTTGTTCTGGTGCTATTGATCACTCCTTTATCAACCGGCCTTCGGAACATGCTGGACTTGCCACAGCCTTTGAGGATAGCACTTTACATCGCTACGCTAATGATATGTCTTGGGGTTATATCCGCTCCCCTCAGCTTCTACGGAGGATTTGTAGTGCCTCGTCGATTCGGCCTTTTACATCAAAGACTGAGAGATTGGCTCCTCGATGGGGTAAAGGCCGGGGTATTAGGCTTGTTTCTGGGCGTTGGGATTATAGTATTTGTATACTGGCTTCTGGAGAGCTTTGCTGACCTTTGGTGGCTAATCGCCGCTGCCTTTCTTATGCTGCTTACCATAATAATGACCAACCTGGCACCGATTATAATAGTGCCTCTTTTCTACAGGATGAAGCCCCTGAATGATGTCAACCTGGTTGATAGGCTGAGGCGCC
The DNA here is from genome assembly GCA_048632005.1 of bacterium. Lineage (GTDB taxonomy): Bacteria > Chloroflexota > Dehalococcoidia > E44-bin15 > E44-bin15 > JAAXQM01. Next base: position 2,720 of record JAIWEW010000094.1, on the reverse strand, counting down.
TTGCTGAAAAGGCCAGGACAAGGATCCACGGTGTATATACCATAAACCTGAGCAGCAAGACCACGACCGGCAATGCCGCCCTTATGGGGCTGGGAAACACAAGGCGTATCGTCCTAGGCGATACTTTGCTGGAGCGTTACTCCACGGAGGAGATCGAGGTGATAGTAGCTCACGAGCTTGGGCATCATGTACATCGTGACATGGCTAGGCTGATGGTGTTTCAGGCGGCCATCATCCTTACTGGATTTTACCTGGCGAACCTGGTACTAAAGGTTAGTGTGCCCTATTTTAACTTTGACGGGATTAGTGATATCGCTGCCTTTCCCCTGCTTGTAGTGGTATTGGGTGGCTTCACCCTCATTATGCAGCCGCTAATAAATGCCTACATTCGCCATATTGAGGGTATTGCTGATGAGTATGCCTTAACTCTGACCAATAATCCTCAGGGATTCACAACGATGATGACAAAACTCACTAACCAAAACCTGTCTGAGGCGCAACCAAGTCGTTGGGTGGAGCTACTTTTCTATGACCATCCTCCATATTTTAGGAGGGTGGCGCGGGCTCGACGATACGAGGAAGGAGCAAGATGAAGCTTATCCTGGTGAGACATGGTGAAACTAAGTGGAACCATGAGAACCGGGTTGTGGGGCATACCGGGATGGCGTTGAACAACAACGGGCGCAAACAGGCGGGGCGATTGGCACAGGCACTCAAGGATGAGGAGGTGTCGTGTATCTACTCCAGTCCACTAAGGCGTGCCAGGGAGACGGCTGCTGCGATTGCGCGCGCTCAGGGATTACATGTAGTGAATGTAGATGCCCTCAAGGAGGTTGATGCAGGGGAGCTGGAAGGTCTCACCTTTGATGAGGTAGTGGAGCGCTATGGCGATTTTTTACAGGAGTGGATAAAGGACACACCTTCTTTGAAAATTCCTGGCGGCGAGTCCATTACAGAACTACGGGAGCGGACTTGGCCGGCTGTGCAACGGATAGTAAGCGAGCACCCTGATGAAGTGGTCATCGCTATCAGTCATAGCTTGGCCATCTTAAGCATTATCTCAAGGGCATTGGGAATGAACATTTCCGATTTCAGAAGGTTGCGGTTGAGCATTGCATCGATAAGTGTGCTCGATTTTGGAGAGCATGTTGCCTCACTGGTGCTGTTTAATGATACTTGCCATCTGGAAAGTGGTGGTTGAGCGATGGAGGAGCTGAAGCAACGAGTGTTTCGCTTTATACAAAAAGAAGGTCTGATACCGGGCGAAACAGATGAAAAAGGGCGAAAAATGCTGGTTGGGGTCTCCGGTGGCGCCGACTCGATCTGTTTGCTACATATCCTTGATCAGCTCAAAGGAATATTAGGAGTAAGCCTTCATGTCGTGCACCTTAACCATATGCTGCGCGGTGTTGATTCCGATTCAGACGCTCACTATGTAGCCGAATTTTCGCGTATTCTGGGCATCCCAGCAATTATAGAGAAGCGGGATGTGGAGATCTATCGAAAGGAGCATCGACTATCCTTGGAGGAGGCAGCTCGGGAGGTGAGGCATGTTTTCTTTGCCGAGGTGGCTAAATCCATAGGAGCAAGGTGCATAGCATTAGGGCATACGCAGGATGATCAGGTGGAGACCATTCTGATGCACCTGGTGCGCGGCACTGGCCTGGGTGGGTTGAGGGGGATGGGGCCAATTACATCATTGCGTTTACAGGGAGACCGCGTTTTAGTGGTGGTCAGACCACTGCTTGAGGTCGCCAAGAAGGAGACCGAGGATTACTGCCGCACCAACGATCTTAAGCCGCGGAGCGATCTCTCAAACTATTCACTCGATTACGCCCGAAATCGATTTCGCTATGAACTTATACCGTTCCTTCAAAACTATAATAAGAATGTCGGTGCTGTCCTGTTGCGTACCGCGCGCGCCGCTGCCGATGAACTGTCCTTCCTTGCGGGGGAGGTCTCTCTGGTGTGGGATCGGGTTGTCAGCGAGCAACCCAATGGCTTACTGCTTGATACTAAAGAATTGCAATCGCTGCACCCGGCGCTCCAACGGCACCTGCTACGTCGGGTCGTGGGCGAGGTTTTAGGAGACCTCGTCGATATACAATCTATCCACATCGAAAAGATGATAGAGGCGCTGTCAAAGCCAGCGGGGAAAAGGCTATCTCTACCCCGGGGGACTGTTTTCTATATCGGCTATGATACATGCATGGTGAGCAAAGGTGTCTTTGATACTTGCCCATTCCCTGCTTTGGAAGGAGAGTATAGGCTGAATGTGCCTGGTGATACAGTGCTCTCTGGCTGGCGGGTAAAGGCGAGTGTTACTCAGCCTGGGAGCAAGACTGAGGGCTTTAGGGCATGTCTCGACCTCGATGAGGCGGGGAGCGATCTGGTGGTGCGGGGGCGGAAAGCTGGCGATCGTTTCCAGCCCTTGGGCATGGGCGAGTTAAAAAAGCTTCAGGATTTCATGGTCGATGCCAAGATCCCCCGCTCGTGGCGCGACCGCGTGCCATTGCTTTGCTCCCCCGAGGGCATCCTCTGGGTGGTGGGCTGGCGCATAACTGATGGAGTGAAGGTTACCGATAGCACGAAAAAGGTCTTGCGCGTAGAGTTTGAGAAGCTATGAATCCAACTTATATCTTAGCCGCCATCCTTGCTGCCTGATATGTTGCGGCAGCAGCGTCGCTGGGCGCCACGCAATCGCCGATTGTATAGATCTC
>JAIWEW010000093.1:0-5381 GCA_048632005.1 bacterium | reverse complement strand
GGATATCACTAAGTCAGGGTCAAACATCATCGCACCTAGTTCAAGATACCGCTGAAAAAGAGGTGCAGGATACTTCCTGCCGGGGGTCTGGGGGTGCCCCCCAGCTTTAAAAAGTCCCCCAAGATTGGGGGATATAGGGGGTTGATTGAGACTATTTCAGCAGTCTCAGTTAGAACGATGAGGAGTATTCACATACGCGATGTGTTCGCAAAAAAAATCAGCCGACTTGGGTTCTTAATCAGCATTCTGGCGGCCCTGCTTTTCCTCCTGGCGATTTTTACAACGCTCGGTAGCTTTAACGTGGAGGGCTCTTCTATGGAGCCCACCATTCATGACGGCCAGAGCATAATAAAAATCAAGGCGGCCTACTGGTTCGGCGATCCTCAGAGGGGCGATGTAATCACAGGTAAACATCCTGATGAAGGTTACGGGCTTATAAAAAGGGTGATAGCTTTGCCCGGGGAGTGGGTGCAGGTCACAAGGGATCACGTGTATATTAACGGTGAGCCGCTGGAGGAGTCTTACACGCAGGGTAGAAATAACGTCATATACTCCCGCACCCAGGTTCCGGAAAACAGCTACTTCGTCATGGGGGACAACCGTAATCACAGCACCGATTCCCGTAGCTGGGGAATGATGCCCCGGGAAAATATCACCGGCAAGGCATGGCTTGTATACTGGCCGCTAGGTGACTGGCACCTCATACCGGGTTACTCCTATAATCAGGATTGAGGCCGGGACCAAGCCCTTAAGGAATGCGACCTTGTTTAGGAGACCGCTGAAAAAGAGGTGCAGGGTACTTCCTGCCGGGGGTCTGGGGGTTTAGTGTCATCATCCGGCTTGACCGGATGATCCAGGTAGGACGCCCCCATTGACGGGGGCCTCCCCGATGTATCGGGGCAGATACACATCTTAGGGTGGGTAAAGCCAATTTGTCATTGCGAGCGCAGCGCGGCAATCTCAACCGATTGGTCTCCTGGGGTGGCTGTGTGGTAAAGGGAGTCCAGAGGGAATTCCCTCTGGTGGGGGTCTGGGGGTATCCCCCAGCTATATTTCTCCCCCCTCTCCTTGAGGAGAGGGGGACAGGGGGTGAGGTGAATAACTATCGTCATTGCGAGCGCAGCGTGGCAATCCCCGCGTCTCACTGTCCCGCTAACACCTAGATTGCTTCGGCACTTCGTTCCTCGCAATGACAGCGACAAGAGGCAAGCGGTGTTGCAATCGCCAATGTACTGGACGAGTACATGAGCTACCTTCCGGGGTAGCCTAATGGTATAATATTACCACCCATGTTTACCCATCTTCACGTTCATACCGAATACAGCCTCCTCGATGGCCTGTGCCGCATTCCCCAGCTCATTTCCCGGGCAAAGGAGCTGGGAATGGATAGCCTGGCGATCACCGATCACGGTGCCATGTACGGGGCAATTGAATTCTATCAGGCAGCCAGAGAGGCTGGTATTAAGCCTATCCTGGGGTGTGAGTTCTATGTCACGCCCTTTAGGCACCGCTCCAAAGACCCCGCTGATAAAATCTCCTTTCACCTTACCCTGCTCGCTAAAAACATAGAGGGTTATCAAAATCTCCTTCAACTCAATACCAAGGCCCATCTCGAGGGTTACTACTATAAGCCCAGGGTGGACCGGGAGCTTCTAGCAGAGCATAGTGAGGGACTGGTGGCCCTCTCAGGGTGCCTCCAGGGCGAGATCCCGCGCCTACTCTTGAATGGCCGCACTGATGAAGCCAGAAGTGCCGCCCTCTGGTATAAGCAGGTCTTCGCTGATTTCTACCTGGAACTGCAGCGCCATCCTATAGCGGAGCTGGAGCGAGTTAATCCCCAGATTATCGACCTGAGCATTGAACTGGAGATCCCGGTGGTGGCCACCAACGATGTGCACTTTACCTTGAAGGAGGATTTTCCTGCCCTTGATCTGCTCCTGTGCATTCAGCGAAACACCACCATCTACGATGACAAGCGGATGAAGATGGAGGATTCTCTCTACCTGAAGAGCGAGGCAGAGATGGCGGAGCTCTTCTCGGACCTTCCCCAGGCCCTGGAGAACAGCAACCGCATCGCTGAGCTATGCAACCTTGAGCTGGAATTCGGACACTCTCTTCTCCCTTATGTAACGACGCCCCAGGGCAAAACAGCCGACGATTACCTCAGCGAGCTTTGCCGTGAGGGGCTCAGGCGTCGCTTCGCCCAGCCTGCCCCTGAGATCATGGAGCGCATGGAGTATGAGCTGGATGTAATACGTAAAACCGATTTCGCTAACTATTTCCTCGTCGTTTGGGACCTCATATCCTTTGCCAAAGAACGAAAAATCCTCTTCGGCGTGCGGGGCAGCGCCGCCGCCAGCCTCGTTCTCTATTCTCTCGGCATCACCGATATAGACCCCATGCAACACGAGCTGGTCTTCGAGCGCTTCCTTAATGTGGAACGCAAGGAGCTGCCGGACATCGATCTTGACTTTCAGGATGAGCGGCGCGATGAGATAATTTCCTACGCTGCCGAGAAATACGGGGCCGATTGTGTAGCCCAGATCATCACCTTCGGAACCTTCGGAGCCAGGGCGGCGATCCGGGATGTGGGCCGCGCCCTGGGAATGCCTTACGGGGATGTCGATCGGGTGGCAAGGTTGATTCCCCCCGGCCCGAATGTGACCCTGGAGCGGGCCCTGGAGGAGAACCCGGAGCTGGGTGATTTGTATCGTGGTGATGAGGGGGTACGCCAACTGGTGGATAACGCACGTCGTCTCGAGGGCATCCGCCGCCATGCCTCCACTCACGCTGCCGGGGTGGTTATCTGCAAGGAACCGCTCTCCCATTATGTTCCCCTTCAGCGACCAACCAAGGCGGGTGAAGGGGCAATCGCCATGACCCAGTTCTCTATGGAAGCCATCGCCCAGATAGGCTTACTTAAGCTGGATATCCTGGGGCTGGTAAATCTTACCATCCTGGATAAAACGATAAAGATGATCGCCCAGACCAGGGGGGAAAATATCGACCTCAACAAGCTCCCCCTCGATGACCCAAAAACCTTTGAACTGCTCTCCGCAGGGGAAACCACCGGGGTATTCCAGCTTGAAGGCTCGGGGATGCGCCGCTTCGTCAAGGAACTCAAGCCCTCCTCGTTCAGTGACATCGCCGCCATGATTGCCCTCTACCGCCCCGGGCCTATGCAGCATATCCCCATATTCATCAAGGCTAAGTACGGCCTGGAGCCGATTCAATTTCCCCACCCGGCCCTATCCAAGATATTGGAGGATACATACGGTGTGATAGTTTACCAGGACCAGGTGCTCCGCATCGTCCAGACCTTCGCCGGCTACAGCCTGGGTGAGGCCGATATCTTCCGCAAGGCTATGGGCAAGAAGATCCCCGAGGTGATGAAAAAAGAGCGGAAAAATTTCATCGCCGGGGCTAAGCAGAAGGGGTTTTCCGCTGAGCTGGCAAGAGATGTCTTCGACCTCATCGAGCCCTTCGCCGGCTATGCATTCAATAAGGCTCACAGCGTAAGCTATGCTATGATCGCCTATCAGACCGCCTACTTTAAGGCAAACTACCCGGCGGAGTTCATGAGTGCGTTGCTCACCATGGATATCGGTCAGCCGGAGAAGATACATTCCGCCGTCAACGAGTGTAACCGCCTCGGTATCCCTGTTTTTCCACCGGATATTAACAGAAGCGAGGCTACGTTTGTCATTGAGCGCCAGGATGGTAAAGACGGTATCCGCTTCGGGCTGAGTGCGATCAAGAACGTTGGTTCCGGGGCCATCGAGCCGCTTATCGCCTCCCGCGCTGACGGTGATTTCGAGTCCATCGCTGACTTCTGCCGAAGAGCTGACCTGAGAGCAATCAACAAACGCGCCCTGGAATGCCTGATCAAGGTGGGCACGCTGGACGCCCTGGGGGACCGCGGTGCCCTTCTCACCAGCATCGACCGCATCATTTCCCTGGCCCAGCGGGAAAAACGGCTTAAAGAAACGGGGCAGGCAACCATGTTCGACCTGTGGGGGGAGAGCGTACCTGTCCCCCTGCCCGATCTGGCACTGGAGGGGGGCCATGCCGACCTTAAGGAGAAACTGGCCTGGGAGCGGGAGCTTATGGGGGCCTATATCTCAGAGCACCCCTTCAGTCGTGCCGCTACCAAACTCACCTCGCTCACTACTGCCCTTTGTGGTGAGCTCGATGAGGGAATGGCGGGGCAGGACGTGGTGATCGCCGGGATGGTTTCTGCGGTTAATCAGCTATACACCAGGGCCGGACGCCCCTTTGCCACCGCAACCCTCGAGGACCTTAATGGTCGCGCCGAGGTTACCGCCTGGCCCGAGGTCTACGAGCGCACCAAGGAGCTATGGATAGAGGGCAACATCCTCCTGGTGGAAGGAAAGGTGCGGGTCAGGGGGGACAGGCTACAGCTTAGCTGCGAGCGGGTGCGCCAATATCAGCCGGAGGATATGGAACCCGCCCCGCCCACGAGGAGAAGTCTCCTGATTAATATCGCCCAGACCGAGGATGAGGAGAGCGATGTAATGCTTCTTCACCAGATTTCCGCAGTGCTCAAGGATTACCCCGGAGGGGATGACGTGCGACTACGCGTAATGCAAGAGGATGAGGTCACAAACCTCAAGCTACCCGAAATGACTACGGGCTACTGCCATGAGCTCCACCAGCGGCTGGCCGCCATAGTTGGCGAGGAAGCATTGGTCGTAAAGTCGTAGATTAGCTGCTTGATGATGCCTCTATCTCCAGGAGGCGCTTTTTCAGCTCCAGGCCGCCCTCAAAGCCGGTAAGATCGCCATCTTTACCTATAACCCGATGGCAGGGCACCATAATAGGGAGAGGGTTTTTCGCCAGCGCTTGCCCCACAGCACGTGACGCCCCCGGCTTTCCGATCCGCCGGGCCACCTCCCCGTAGCTCCAAGTTTCGCCATAGGGGATGGCGCGGGTAGCCTCCCACACGGCGCATCTAAATAGAGAAGTGTCAGCCAAATCGAGCTCATCGTCAAAGGAGACCCGCTCCCCCTCAAGGTAGCGTTTGAGCCGCTGGGGCAGGTCGCCGAATGGAGTGGGATCGGCAATCGCCCCGGGGGAACCCTCCATAATCCACTTAAGCACTGCCCCCTTAGCCGGCCGGGGCAGCACGATGCGCCGAAGCCCTGCCTCGGAGCCTACAAGCCCTATTTGTCCTAGCTCAGTGTCAAGAAGTGTATAGCGCATCCACACTATAGCCCCCAGTGGCTTCTAACTTTGAGCCATTATATATAGCGCATTCACGGAGCGCAATAACCCGTATTTATGGAGACCGCTGAAAAAGAGGTGCAGGATACTTCCTGTCGGGGGTCTGGGGATGCCCCCCAGCTTAATAAAGTCCCCCA
>JAIWEW010000092.1:0-5438 GCA_048632005.1 bacterium | reverse complement strand
ATCACCCCGTTTTCCAGCGACAGAGACGCCCTCAATAATGAGGATATTATCAAACTGGGTAGGACTTTCCCCATACCCTCAGGCGGCTCTATCGCCAGGGCTACCCTATCGCCCAGGTTGTCCTCCCCGCTACGGGCCATCCTCGAGCGGGAAAAGTTCGATATAATACATCTCCATGAACCACTGGGCTCCACTTTAACCATATCCACGCTTCGCGTATCGAACACTATTAATGTGGGTACCTTTCACGCCTTTCATAGCAGCGCCAGGGGATATAGAATAATGAGTCCCTTCGTCATGAAGTGGTTTAATAAACTCCATGGCAAGATAGCCGTTTCAAAACCGGCTATGGATTTTATCGGCAGGCATTTCCCCGGCGATTACGAGATAATCCCCAACGGTATCGACGTGGGACACTTCTCCACCGATGCGTCCCTTATCGATAAGTTCAGTGACGGGAAGTTGAACATTCTCTTCGTTGGTCGTATGGAAAAGCGCAAAGGGCTGAGATATCTCTTGGGTGCCTATGAAAGGGTTAAGCAGGAATTGCCCAACTCGCGGCTCATTGTAGTTGGGCCCGGTAAGCATCAACAATATGAAAAGCTGGTAAATAAGGCGAATATGCAGGATGTGGTCTTCACCGGCTATGTACCCAATGAAGCTCTTCACACGTACTACCAAACTGCCGATGTTTTCTGCGCCCCGGCTACCGGAGAGGAGAGCTTTGGCATTATCCTGCTGGAGGCCATGGCCGCCTCAAAGCCCATCGTCGCCTCCGCGATTGACGGTTATTCCAGCGTTATGAGACACGGTGTTCAGGGGCTAATGGTGCCTCCAAGAGATGAGCAGGCCCTCGCCAGTGCCCTGATTCAACTTCTCAGCGATAAACCCTTGCGTCAAGAGATGGGCGCAAGAGGGAGGCTAAAGGCGGAGGAATGCAGCTGGCCCAACGTTGCTAGAAGGGTATTCGAGTACTATATGCGCTTGCTTAATGGCTCTTAACACAGAAAAGGCAACGTCATAATGCCACCTGAGCAGAACATCAGGGGCTTGGCATATATAGGATAATATGGGATAATGAATATCGTGATTGGACTATTAAATGTGGCGACCCGCTGAAATAATTAGCGACAAAGTTCACCACCTTGCCGAGCCGGTGGGCCGCGTGGTGGCTAAGACAAGAATAACGCCTAACTCCCTAACCATTTCTGGTTTCTTACTGAATATTGGCGTCGCCTGGGTAATCTCCCAGGGCTATTTCCTTCTCGGTGGTTTATTGATCCTAATGGTAGGTAGCTTCGACCTTCTCGATGGGGCAGTGGCCAGACATACCAATAGAGTCACCAAGTTCGGTGCTCTTCTCGATTCTACCCTTGACCGCTGTTCCGATGCGGTACTTCTTTTTGGACTATTATGGTTCTACGCCTGGCAACCAGATCAGGATACTTCCCTAGAAATGATCCTCATCTTTGCTGCCATCGTGGGCTCCCTTCTCGTCAGCTATGTGAGGGCCAGGGCGGAGGGGTTGGGGCTAGATGCCGATGTAGGGATAATGAGAAGAACGGTGAGGATTCTTGCCCTATCCATGGGACTCATGCTGAGCGCATTCGAGCCTATTCTCCTGGTAGCCCTGTGGGTTCTAGCTATTGGTTCCAATCTGACAGCAGCACATCGCCTCATCTATGTGTGGTACCATACCAGGAAGGAACGGCCGGATTAAGGTTTTTCCGAGATGCTATTGAAAACGGCGGCGGAATGAGAGCGCTAAATATATAGGCACTACCGACAAGATTACTACTGTGGCAACGAGCGCGATGTAGAGTGCTGGGAAACCTGAGGCCTCGCCACCAGGTATCGGTGAAGGCTGAGGCCCGAGACCAAGACTCCCTCGCCATACAGCATTGAGACCATCCACGTTAAAACCATAAACTTCAAGCATGGCATCATCATAGGTGTTCCCCTCATTGAAGACAGCCAGCAGATTCAACATCTTATCGCTACCATAGGTGTCGATAAGAAACTGCACCAGACTATAGCTTTCGGCATAGCAGAGCCTGGCCTCATCAGGATCGGTGGGGAAGGAACTGGAGATACTGCGCACTGAAAAAAGGGTGTCATGGGCAATTGCTTCATTCAACAGGGTTTGAAGGTCTGACCTGAGATCCCCCTCAGCGTCCATCGCCAGCCCCTCATCGAGCCAAACAGGGAGATGTCCATAGAAGCCGGAGAGCGCCTGATGGACTACCAGGTGCCCCATCTCGTGGGCGATAGCCCTTTTACCCCAAGCAAGGTTATCTGGAGAGATACCTATTATTACAATTCCATACCCGGAGAAGGCGATACCGCCTGTCCATTCTTGAGGATATATTAAAGCGTTCCGCAAATCCCCAGAGCTAGCATAAATATAAATCTTGACTGGCTGCTCCAGGGCAACCCCGATTTCAACGGCCAGCCTTTCCAAAGCCTCATCGGCGGCATCGATAAGCTCCTGGACAAAGGACAGGTCACCCTCATACCAGAAGATGCTCACCTGATCGCTGGCAAGGCTCCGCCAGTCATGACTCAGGTCGTCGAATGCAATGGTGGCTGGAGAAGTTTGAAGTTCGTGCCCGGCAGCATCCTCGATCAACCACCAGTAATCTATCTCCGTCCCCGGCGGCAGTCCTCCCGTCTCCAGCATATCCCATGTCCAGCTTGCTGTTACCAATTGACCGGGGATGAAATCTACGTCGACCCGACTGCTAACCGGGATGAGGCTCTCTCCACTCTTCCGGTATACAAGATCGATGTCGGTAATATCACTGGCCGCCTCCGCCTCCAGGGAAAAGGTTATAGTTGAGGGGAATTGCGTCTCGGCATCGCTGGAGATTACGGTGATCTCACCCTGGGCCAGTATAGTTGTAGAAAGGCTGAAAAGAATTGGAATGGCGATTAATAGGGGGAGAACGAAAGACAGTATGAGTAACCGGCTAAGCCGCTTCACGATTCCGTCCCCATAGTATGTTTAAGGTACGCCTCGATAAGCTCATCCAGTGCCCCATCCAGTACAGCAGCGGGGTCGCTGGTTTCATATCCAGTGCGATGGTCTTTCACCATTTTATACGGGTGGAGGACATAGCTTCTGATCTGGTTGCCCCATCCGGCGGCGATATGCTCTCCTTTAATCCTGGCCTGCTCCTCAGCACGCTTAGCCAGCTCAAGCTCGAGTAGGCGGGCGCTGAGAACCTTAAGTGCCAGATCCTTGTTCTGAAACTGTGATCGCTCATTCTGACAGACAGCCACCAGCCCGGTGGGGAGATGAGTCACCCGAACCGCACTGCTGGTCTTCTGTACGTGCTGCCCTCCAGGGCCGCTGGCCCTAAAGAAGTCAATCCTCACCTCATCGGGGTTTATGGTGATATCCAGCTCACGCTCCGCCTCCGGTGACACCTCTATCAGAGCAAAAGATGTATGCCGACCATGTGAGGCATCGAATGGGGAGAGGCGTACCAGCCGATGTACCCCGCGCTCCGCCTTGAGGTAGCCGTAAGCGTAACTTCCGATAACCTCGATGAGGGCGCTCTTTATCCCCGCCTCTTCACCGCGTGAGACCTCAACCATCCTCGTCTGATAGCCACGGCGCTCTGCCCACCTAAGATACATCCTGAGGAGCATCTCAGCCCAGTCCTGAGCCTCGGTGCCCCCGGCACCGGCATGAACCGCAAGGAAAGCGTTTCTCTTTTCATACTCACCGCTCAGGAGCAGCTCGAACTCCATCTTTTCAAACTCGGCAGCTACCCGCTCGGCTTCGGCAGCGATGTCCTCCCCCAACTCAGGCTCCTCCTCACCAATAGCCAGCTCTGCCAGCTCTAGAAGGTCACTGACCCTGCGCTCCATGATGCGCCATTTCTCCACCTCTCCCTTCAACCCTCCAAGCTGGCGCATCACTCCTTGAGCCCTCTCCTGGTCATGCCAGAAATCGGGCCGGGATGAGTCCGCCTCTATTTTAGCAATCTCCCGCTCCTTTTGAGCGATGTCAAAGACGCACCATAACATGGGAGATGCGCCCGGTTAGCTCCTCAAGCCTTTTCTTTTGCTCTTGCACCATTACACCTTCCTTTTTCAATCACAAATCAACCCTGGATAGGTAGCCTGCTGCGTTACCCTTGCTCCGTCCTTGTCGCAGTGGGCAGTTATCCCGCCGCCGCGAGGTGAGCCAGCCTAGTGGGCTGGGGGAGGCGATAACCTCTAAGGCAAGCCATCACCCATTGAACGGAAGCCTTTAGGTCAACCCTGTGCCCGATAGAGACATAGACAGGGTTTACCCCCCGCTTTGTCCGCAGCGCCGCCCCTATAACCTCACCCTTATCTAGGAGCTGTGTAAAATCGCCCGGCTCCTCCCCTAAATCACCGTGCCGGCCACACAGGATGGACTTAGCACAACCTATGGTGGGCGTATCCAGTAGAAGCCCCAGATGAGAAGCCAGCCCCAATCTGCGGGGGTGTGCGATACCCTGAGCATCGGCGATAAATAGATCGGGTGTTACGGTAAGCCCTTCGCAGGCAGCCATAATTAACGGCACCTCTCGGAAAGAGAGCAGCCCTGGCACATAAGGAAAGTTGATCTCCAGTGTCGCTACACTCTGCTCCACCAGAACAAGCCCAGGAAAATCGAGCACTACCACTGCCCCCCGTGCTTTTCCATCACTGTCCTCACGAGAAACGTCCACACCGGCAATAAGATTAGGGGTTCCCAGATCGTTATTTCTTATCACCTGAGCTGCAAGAACCCGCTGAATTTCCTTAGCTTCAGCAACGCTTACCTGCCAGCTATGAAGATTACGCCCTATCATACCATTCAATTATATCCGCTGTAGTATCTACAGACAACTGAACCCATTGACACAAGGCATCATTTCACTCATAATAGCAACATTGAGAGGTAAGCAATGGTAAAAATTCGATTGAGTCGTGTGGGCAGGAAAAAGAGGCCCAGCTACCGGGTGGTGGTCGCCGATGACCGGGCCCCACGTGATGGTGCATTTATTGAAATCATCGGTCACTATAATCCTTTAACCGACCCTGCTACCATCGTCATCGATGAGGAGAAGGTCCTAGAATGGATTGGTAAGGGGGCTCAGCCTACAGAAAGAGTGTCCATCTTGCTGGCGAGATTGGGCATCATTGAGAAGCCTACAAAAAAACACACAGAGAAGCTTGCGAAGAAGCTTGCAGAGGAAAAAGCAGAGAAGCCCACAAAGAAACCGGCGAAGAAACCCAAGAAGGAGCCCGCAGCCGAGATGGCGGAGGAAAAGCCCACCGAGGAAGAGCCTACGGCGGAACCTGTAGAGGAGCCCGCAGCCGAGATAGTGGAGGAAAAGCCCGCTGAAGAAGAGCCTACGGTTAAGGGCAAAGAATAGCACACGACCCTTCCCCAAGAAGGGATCGAAGAACAAGTA
>JAIWEW010000091.1:0-5568 GCA_048632005.1 bacterium | reverse complement strand
ATAGCTAACGATTAAAGAGTATAATCGGTATTATCGCGGGATAGAGCAGTGGCAGCTCGTCGGGCTCATAACCCGGAGGTCGTTGGTTCGAATCCAACTCCCGCTACCAAGAATTCGAGAGGGCACGCTTTAAAAAGCCGTGCCCTTCTTTTTACCTATCAGAAATGGGAGGCGAAGGTGTTAATATAGAACTGGCGGGAGGATTACAATTGGATTCGACTATATAGTTCCCCGGGTAATCTACTGCCGGCTACATAAGATAAAATACCGTTCTATATACCGATAACTCTAACATCAGAGATGGTACAATAATCGCGGATAGGTCAATTAACAAGCTACAGATAAAAGATGGCGAGGTGAGTTATGAAGCGGGATGCGATTAATAACGGCCGAAAGGGAAAACAGAGAATATTGATAGTAGGTGGAGTCGCCGGCGGTGCGTCCTGTGCGGCTCGATTGCGCAGGCTTTCAGAGGAGGTGGAGATCACCATCTTCGAACGCGGACCCTACGTCTCATTCGCCAACTGCGGGCTACCGTATTACGTGGGCGATGTGATTACAGAAGAGAGAGACCTTCTCGTGGCCACGCCTCAGCTATTTCGGAGCAGATTCAATATAGATGTCAGAGTCCAGAGCGATGTTCAGGCGATTGATCGGGAAAGGTGCGAGATTGAGGTTAGAAATATCCAAACGGGAGAGGTATATCATGAAGGATACGATGTCCTCGTACTGGCTCCGGGGGCTTTGCCAATCCGGCCACCACTTCCGGGCATTGATCTGCCCGGCATTCATACCCTGAGGACGATACCGGACAGTCGCCAGATACGGGAATGGATTGTTGAGCGAGAGGTGAAGCGGGCGATTGTGGTTGGTGGAGGGTTCATTGGGTTGGAGATGGCTGAGAACCTGACTAAAAGAGGCATTTCGGTAACAATTATTGAGATGCTCCCGCAGGTGATGCCGGCAATTGACCCGGAGATAGCCATTCTCATACAAGACTGTCTAATTACCAATGGTGTCTCTTTATGTCTTGATGATGCTGTAGCCGGATTCGTGCATAGTAACGATGGCAGCGCAATCTCCGTATCCACAAAATCTGGCGAGAATTACGAAGCTGATATGGTTTTGCTCGCCATCGGCGTCCGCCCGGAGGTGACGCTGGCTCGTCAAGCTGGCCTCGAGATAGGGGCCCTGGGCGGTGTTCGCGTGGACGATCATATGTGTACCAGCGATGAGCGTATTTGGGCAGTGGGCGATGCTGTGGAGGTCCGAGATTTTATCACTGGTGAGTGGGCTCTCGTTCCACTGGCTGGCCCTGCTAATAGACAAGGAAGAGTAGCCGCGGACGCCATATTGGGACGAGATGTACGGTTCCGTGGAGTTCAGGCTACAGCAGTATGCAGAGTCTTTAATATGACAGTTGCAGCAACGGGCGTCAGCGAGAAAGTGCTGCAGCGCAGTGGTATTAGCAGTCAGCTCAAACAGTACGAGAAAATCTATCTGCACCCCGGGCACCACGTTGGATATTACCCAGGTGCAAGACCTATGACGATCAAGCTGATTTTCTCCTCCCGGGATGGTACGGTTCTCGGTGCTCAAGCGGTTGGTGAGGAAGGCGTGGACAAACGAATTGATGTGATTGCAATGGCAATACAACGAGGTTCAACCGTCTACGATCTGGAGCAAGCAGAACTATGTTATGCTCCTCAATTCGGGGCTGCTAAGGATCCTGTCAACATCGCCGGCATGATTGCTGCCAACGTTTTGCGTGGCGATGCTCCGGTTGCTCACTGGGAGGAGGATGCTCTGCGACAATCTTGCGTTATCGATGTACGTGAGCCAGGTGAGTTTGCACTTGGCCATATCGAAGGAGCCATTAACATCCCGCTTGGTGTGCTGCGGGATCGGATGGAGGAGCTACCGCGCGATAGAGAGATACTGTGCTACTGCGCAGTTGGGCAAAGATCGTACTATGCCTCGCGCGCTCTACGTCAGAATGGTTTCAAGGCAAGAAACATATCGGGTGGGATGAGAACCTACGAAGCTAAAAAACCTCCGGAAAACCGATAGAGAAAGGCAGCTGTAGGGTGACAAGCCTGTTTCTTGCGAAAGCCGAAGGTCGTTATTGTGAATCCACTTGTGGGACGTACGCTCGGCGTGCTTCGGTGTTTTTAGCTTGATCAACTCATTGCATTGCGTATATGCTTGTCAATGGCGTCCACTAAAAGCGGCCATACTTCGGGGGGGAACGCATGCCCCATGCCCTCGATGATCAGAAGTTTCGCTCCCGGCACTGCCGCGGCTATGGCTTTTCCCTGCTCCACTGGGAAGAGAGGGTCTTCAGAGCCGTGGATCACAAGGGTGGGAGCACGGACAGATTTGAGGTCCTGTGTGCGATCCGAGTTTACGGCCCCGGCAACTCCGTGACGGGCGATGCCCGGTGGGTAGTAGCTGCGACCATATGATTGCTCCAAGTGTTCGCGTGTCCGCTGCTCGTCCATCGGAAACCTGGAGCCCGCAAGTGCCAGAATCAGGTTTACCCTATTCTCGATATACGCTTCACGCTCAGTAGGTGGCGGATTTACAAGCTCTACGAAAAGCTCAGGCTTCCCTAGTGGAAGCTCTGGATTTCCTGTAATAGATGCCATTGAGGTTAGGCTCCAGACTCGCGATGGATAGCGGATTGCCATGATCTGCGCGATCATTCCGCCCAGCGACACTCCGAAGATGTGTGCCTTTTCGATGTTCAAAGCGTCAAGCAGCCCGATTGTGTCAACAGCCATGTCATCAAGCGTATATGGAATGTTGGCCTCCTCACCCTTCATGAGGGCGGCGAAAACCTCCACCACGTTAGGTACCCCTGCTTCATCTATCTTGGAGGATAGGCCGACATCACGGTTGTCGAACCGGATCACGTAAAGGTCCCGGCTGGCAAGCTGTTTGCATAGTTCTTCGTCCCAACCAATCATTTGCTCGCCCAGTCCCATGATCAGGAGCAACGGCGGCGACGACGGGTCTCCAAATGTATCATACTCAATCTGAATCTCATTAGCGGTGACATTTGGCATCGCTATACCTCCTTTGTCGAGTTAACAGACCATTTGCTGCTGCAGGGAAGGAGAACAGGGTAATCGCATGTCATTCTTTAAGTATGAATCCTCCCCCAGCGCCTCTTGCGTCCTGCGCAGCCATTAGGCCAACCCCGTCTCCTGGGACATACCCTGGGCCTTTTTCAAGCTTTCCAATTCGTTTCAGGATTATAAGTTTGGCATAGTTGGCACTTCATTTACATTCAGGCTGGGCCAATGTGCACTGATTTTCTGTGGGGATATCGTAGACGACCGCGGAGCCGTTGTCAACAGTCGTCCTGGTGCATTGGAGGTCGTCGGTTCGAAGCCAATCCTTACTAAGAAAGACAAGAACTGGCCTTTCGGTCGGTTCTTCTTGCTATAGCACTATTTACACAATATAATTCATCCATGACAAGAAATTGCTGAAAAAGAGGTGCCCCGATTCTATCGGGGCCGGCTGATTGAGACTTTTCTGCAGTCTTAGATAACTATACTGGCCGTACTGTTGTTATATGAGCCAAGGGTATGGTTTCAAAATCAGCGCACATTTAAGGAGTAAATACTATGCCTGTTAGTGAAGGATACAGGGAATATGTTATAGGGCAGCTGGAACGTGTGGGGCAGGTTACCGCGCGGAATATGTTCGGAGGGGTCGGCATTTATTTCGAGGGATTGTTCTGCGCGCTAATCGCGGAGGATGTACTGTACTTCAAGGTGGATGATGCGAATAGGTTGGACTATGAGGCGGCTGGCATGGGGCCTTTCAGGTCCGGCGGGCAGACAATGCAGTTTTACGAGGTGCCGGAGGAGGTGTTGGATGATGACGAGAAGCTGCGGTTATGGGCGGGCAAAGCGCTGGATGTAGCTAGACGAAAGCTGGCTGAAAAAAGAGGTAAGAAGAAAGCGAGGCCGAAGAAGAAAAGGTAATTCGTTATAAATACAATAGAGGGGTTTGGGCCGTTATTAACTGCCACCCACTCGCTGTCGTCTCTCGTCCGAATAGTTCCTTCACCTCAATATTTAAAGCCGATTACTATAGTTATAGTTTCTTTCACTGCATCATCATCTTTCCGATTTAAACTACACACATACGCATAGTAATACCGCGATGCTATCGTGGCATACGTAGCCGTTTTCGTCAATTTATCGTAAGCGAATTGAACTTCACTTTTTCTATATGGATCGGTATTGGGGAGACACGAGGGGTTGGTATCGGGGACGCACTATAATCCTGCGCCGCCTGTCAATCCTACGGAGCATCCGGCCGCGGGAACAGGCTCAAGAATGCGGGGAGGCAGGATACAGGCTGGGGAAGGCTGATAAATTCTCCACTAAATGCATTAAGGAAGTCTACTCGATTTTAAACTCCCATTGGCAAGCAATCTCATCAGGCTCGCCCTTGAGGCCAACCTTTAAAGCCTTTGTCTGTATATTCGGGTTAAAAGCAGCGATATAGGCTTTAATGACGGTCTCCTCCATTACCTGGCAGGTCCAATCTAGCTTCTCTATATCCTGGTCCTTGAGAGCGGTAAATGCGGGGCACTTCTGTACCGTGAGTATAGCGTGGTTCTTGTTTTTCACATCCCAATCATAATGAAAAATTCCCTGTGCGAAAGATGGCAAGAACTGATTCGCCTTTGCATATGCCTCAACATCGTTCTCCTTGATGTTGAGCGCCTCCATAGTCCACTCCATCTCATACTTACCGATACGAGACCAGTTTTCGATTATACATTCACGGGAAGCGTCTTCGCTAACCCGTTTGCGCATCTGTTTCTGCCAGTACGTATCAAGCGTTAGTATCTCCTTGCAGTAAGCCTGAAGTAGCTTTCCCAGTGCCTCCTTGGATAGATCCTCGAATCTTATATTGCGAACGAACGGTCCGCTGTAGTCTTTCAATTCATGCATTTAACTCCCTCACTTTAATAAGATAGCGGATTGCATCCTGCAATTACTCATCGCCTCTTCCATATTTGTACATAGATGACTTGCTATTCGCTACGGAGATGCCAAATATATTCCCGATTTGCACTTCATAGCTGATCTTTCGATATCTACTGCGCGCCATAAGGATAAACTACTTTCTGCCTGTAATAAGGCTGTAGTTCCCAGTATACTTCTTCATTAACTACATATCCCGAGACATGCATCAGAGTGTCACCAGTGGGTTCCATCGTCATAGACGCGAGACAGGGATAGTGAAAGGCATATAGAGCTGCCTGTGGTACTGCTTCCTTTATAGCTACACCGACAAGCTTTTCAGCAACCCTGTGAGTGGAGCCACAAGGGGCGCCCCTTTCTACTTCAACCCCGGCTATCTTTTCACCCTTCACATCCGTTTTTATCTTCAGCTTAGGCTTACCAAAATGCGTGGCAAAGGAAGCCACATACTGACTCTCATAGGTTTCAATATCCTCGCCGAAACAAGCGGTTCTTTCGGTAAGTGTGCAGAAAGGCTTGGGGAAGACAGCAGTCACACCCATATTGATAATCTCTG